>SFJA01000108.1 GCA_004556005.1 Bacteroidales bacterium
CTGCAGGGATGATTGCGGACCGTCTCCCGGCCATCAGTGGTGCGGTGATAGAGATGCACAGGAAGAGTCCCGACCGTCTCGGAGAGGATGCGGACACATGCCCATACTGCGGACAGGTTCAGAGCACCCTCCTCGCTGATGAAGGGACCCTTCGTGGCATCGGCAACGGTGTCGGAGAGTAGGGCCGCATTCACTGCGGCCTCGAACTCCGATGAGGAGATGCGCTTCTCCTCGCGACTAAAAGCAAAGATTTTTGAAAGAAAATTTGACACCGCTTGAGCTGTTTAATAACCGGTGACAAACATAACAGCTCAGTAGGCTTTTTAACGGAAAGTAACTTACAGTTATGGAGGAATTTTCTTTGAAATTATTGTTTAGTTACCAAATTTTGGTAACTTTGCGAAAACAAACGGGAAGAAAATGAAGAATACATCAGTAGCACTCGGTTCATATTTTGATGATTTTATCAAGTCTCAGATATCTCAGGGACGTTATAACAATGCCAGTGAGGTAATTCGTGCCGGATTACGCCTTCTTGAAGATAACGAGAGTCAGGTCTTGGCATTGAAGAAGGCCATTCAGGAAGGCCTTGACAGCGGTATAGCAGAGGATTTTGATCCGGCTGCGCATCTGAGAACTCTCAAGACCGCTGCACACAATGGCTAAGATTCGCTTCAGCAGCAAGGCGGTCGAGGACTTGACCTCGATATGGAACTACACATATCGGACTTGGTCTGAAAGACAGGCGGACGAGTATTACAATATGCTTGTATCCTCCTGCAGGAAGATAATATCCAGCACATTCCGTCTCGCAAAGTCATATGGTGACATCGCGGAGAACCTGTATGGATTCAGGGCCGGTCACCATCTCATTTTCTATACCCCACTCCCCGATGGAGACATTCTTATCGTCCGTATTCTCCATGAAAGGATGGATGTAAAACGTCATCTTGGCGATTAGACTCCGGTGGATTTCTTAGTTGTAACCGATCCCCGGAAGGAGTCGTACTCTGAGAAGCGCCTCTCACCGAAGATGCGTATGTACTCTGTTTCAAGAGCCTCGTATGCCTCGATGTTATTGGGATAGAGGTGCTGGATGCGACAGAACAGGGCGTGGAAGCCTTCTGTGCTTTGAAATGAGCGCAGCAGCTCTGGCAACGGTTGCTGCGCTGTTATTTCTTTCAGGATCCGTTCCCTCTCGTGCAGTTGCTCTGGGGTGATGTGTCTTCGTCTCATAG
Source organism: Bacteroidales bacterium (assembly GCA_004556005.1). Classification (GTDB taxonomy): domain Bacteria; phylum Bacteroidota; class Bacteroidia; order Bacteroidales; family UBA932; genus Cryptobacteroides. The sequence continues at coordinate 1,239 of SFJA01000108.1, forward strand.
GCTCAGTCATTGAAGGACAGCATTCCACGTTTGCTGTACGGATCGTTCTCCTCGGCGGCCTGAGCCGTCATCCACTCGCCAAGAGCCATGATGCTGGCCACGATGCCGTCTATCTTCTGCACAGACTTCTCCTTGTCCGGCTTGATGTTGCCTGCCGGATCGGTCTTGATGACCGTTGATGCGAGCATCCAGCGAAGGACCGGATTGCCGAAGTGCTCGATGCGTCCGGAGAGCACCAATTTCTCGAACTCCTTGCTCGGAGCCGACATCGAGCCATAGCCCTGCCCGAAAGGGTTGCACTCCATGCCCTCGTTCTGCAGATCAATAATCGTCTGACTGGAGTTCCACCGGTCATAGGCCGAGCTCTTCAGGTCATAGTGCGAGACCACCTCAAGGATGTCCGCCTTGACAAAGTCATAGTCGATGACGTTCCCTTCGGTCACTTTCACATAGCCGGAACGCACCCAGATGTCGTAGTTTATGTTCTCCTTTCGGATCTTCTCCAACATCTTCTCTTTCGGGATCCAGAAGAAGGGCAGCAGCTGGAAGCGATCTCTCTCGTGGAAGAGCAGCACATAGGCTGTGATGTCGGAGATGTTCGAGAGGTCAAGCCCTCCCCAGCACTCGCATCCGACCAGATCCTCTGGGGACATCTCACCGCAGCAGCGCATCCACGCATCATCAAGGATCCATGTCTTCTCCGCATCCACCCACAGATTGACATTCTTCGTCATCACATTACGCACAGCCTCCGGACGGTTCTTCGCATCCGTCACCTGATCGGCCAAGTAATCGGCTGAGAGGGAGACTCCGAGATTGGGATTGCTCTTGATCCACATCTTGGGGTTATCCCACTCCGCAGGATCATCGAGGGTGTAGATAATGCCGAACAATGTATCATCGATGTTCACCCCTCGCAGGACCTTTATTACGTTGTCCCGGTAGGCGTAGCAGGCTCCGTTCTTATTGAAGCCGGCGGTGGTGATGATGAACATCAGGGGCTGGCGTCTGGCACCGAAAGCTGACTTGATGACATCGAACATGCCGGAGTCCTTATGGGCATGGAACTCATCGATGATGCCGCACGAAGGGTTGAGACCATCGTGCGTGCCGTAGTCGGAGGAGAGGGGTTTCATCATACCGCCCTTGAGCTCATAGACGATGGAGTTGCGGTAAGGGGTGAGGTAGTTCTTCAGGTCGGTGGCCTTGACTATCTCCACTGCATCCGAGAAGCAGATCTTCGCCTGATCCTTGACGGTAGCAGCGGAGTAGACCTCCGGGCGAGCCTCGCCATCAGCGAAGAGCATGTACAGGCCGATGCCGGCGGAGAGTGCTGTCTTGCCGTTCTTGCGGGCGATCTCGATGTAGGCATAACGGAAGCGCCGTGTCCCGTCCGCGTTCTTCCAGCCAAAGATGTTCCAGATGACGAACTGCTGCCAAGGCTCAAGACGGAAGCGCTGCCCGGCCCACTCACCCTTGGTGTGCTTGAGGCGCTCGATGAAGGTGATGGCGCGGACCGCCGCCTTGCGATCGAAGTACCAACCCTTGTCGAAGGCGTTGTCCAGATCGCGGTAGTATCTCTGTATGGCCAGCTGCACCAGCTCGCAGGTGAGGATCTGCTTGTCTCGTACCTGCTGAGCGTACAGTTCTGCTGGATGTAGTTTTGTGTTTGCCATTTTCTTGTTACATTTGTGGTGCTCACAGTTCTGTGAGACCTTGCTTTTATCGGCCATCCCGCTTCTTCTCTTGCTTGCTTAGGGATGGCCTCTTTTTATGTCCTTACTGTTCCTCGATATCCTCGAAGTCTGCGAAGTCATCCTTCTTAGCCATTGCCCCAGCCACGAGCGCGAGCACCCTTGCCCGGCTGGTCGGCGAGAGACCGAAGTCGCTGGCGAGGGCCTTCGCAGCTGACAGAGCACTCTCGGCCACCTTTCTCTTGGGGTTGACCTGAGTGATGCTGCCGGACTTCGTCTCCACGCTGATGGTCGCGCCCTCTTTCTCGATGTCGCGCATCATGTCATTGTACAGCCCCATCTCCCGGCAGTAGGCTATGACCAGATCCAATCCGAGAGTGTCCAGCACGCCCCGGTTCAGGAGCTCCGTTCCTACAATGGCGTAGATCTTCTTGGCCGTTCCCTTGAGTCCGCTCTTGGGCAGCGAAGACAGTGTTGCATTGTTCGACA
>SFJA01000033.1 GCA_004556005.1 Bacteroidales bacterium
CCTTTCGATTTCGCCCTTGTAAGGCTGATACTCCTTGAAACGGTGGGCAACCACTGCCTCTCCCTGCGATGCGGTAAGCAGGTTGGACCTCAGTCCCATAAGTCCGCGGGTAGGAATCTCGAACTCCAGCAGCGTACGGTCCCCTCTCGGCTCCATATGAATGAGTGCTCCCTTGCGGCGGGTACTGATTTCGATGGCGGCGCCGACGAATTCTTCCGGAACCTCGATTGAAAGCTCCTCGATAGGCTCGCACCGCTGGCCGCCTATGGTCTTGTCGAGCACCTTAGGCTGACCGACCTGCAGTTCGAATCCCTCGCGGCGCATAGTCTCGATAAGTACCGAAAGATGCAGCACACCGCGGCCGAACACGACAAAGGAGTCGGCAGTGAGGCCCGGCTTGACACGCAGTGCGAGGTTCTTTTCCAATTCCTTTTCGAGGCGTTCCTTTATGTGGCGGGAAGTGACGAACTTGCCGTCCTTTCCAAAGAAAGGCGAGTTGTTGATGGTGAAGAGCATGCTCATCGTCGGCTCGTCGATGGCGATTGGCGGGAGCGCTTCAGGATTTTCAAAGTCTGCAATGGTATCACCAATTTCAAACCCTTCGACTCCGACAACTGCACAGATATCACCGCACTGCACCTCATCGACATTTGCCTTTCCGAGGCCCTCAAAGACCATAAGCTGCTTGATTTTCTGCTTCTGCACGACGTCGTATCGCTTGCACAGGCTGATCTGCTGGCCGGTCTTGAGGCTACCTCTGGTTATCCTTCCGACTGCAATTCGTCCGACATAAGGTGAATACTCAAGCGAAGAGACGAGCATCTGAGGCGTTCCCTCGAGCATTGCCGGAGCAGGGATTTCGCTCAGGATGGCGTCGAGAAGCGGAGTGATGTCGCTACCCGGCTGCTTCCAATCCTCAGACATCCAGCCCTGTTTTGCCGAGCCGAAGATGGTCTTGAAGTCAAGCTGATCCTCATTGGCATCCAGGTTGAACATCAGGTCAAACACTTCCTCCTGCACTTCGTCAGGCCTGCAGTTCGGCTTATCGACCTTATTTACGACAACAATAGGCTTCTTGCCCATCTGGAGGGCCTTCTGGAGAACGAAGCGCGTCTGAGGCATACAGCCCTCGAATGCGTCAACAAGCAGAAGCACGCCGTCGGCCATATTGAGAACTCTCTCAACCTCGCCTCCGAAGTCACTATGGCCCGGAGTATCTATAATGTTGATTTTTACTCCCTTGTAGATTACCGACACATTCTTTGCGAGAATGGTGATACCCCTTTCACGCTCGAGGTCGTTGTTGTCAAGTATGAGTTGTCCGAGGTTTTCCGGCTGACGGACAAGGTTGGCCTGATAAATCATCCTGTCAACCAGCGTAGTCTTGCCGTGGTCAACGTGGGCGATGATTGCTATGTTTCTGATATCTTGCATATTCTTCTAAAATCTCGCAAAGATAAACAAAGTTTTAGTAAATATTCCACTACTGACTCCAAAAACAAGAGGATGACCTTAAACAAACCGGTCATCCTCCTTTAGTGCGCGAGATGAGACTCGAACTCACACGTCGCAATTGACACTAGCTCCTGAAACTAGCGCGTCTACCATTCCGCCACCCGCGCAAGGTTTGGGAATGCAAATATACAACTTTTTTAGAAAATAAAGGATAGTGCCACAATAATATCGCTCATTTTGAAAAAAGATTTGGCTCCATCGGCCGTCTTGCGCCCGCAATGCGGACATTCGTACACCGAATAGACATCATATCCAGTCCAGATTCCCGCTCCAAAATCCAGATTGAAATGTGCTCCGAGCATATAGGAATAGCCTGCCCTGAGCGCGTATCCGTACCTGTCGCCCTGCGTAGTCAAAGGGGAGGAAGGAGCGACGGTCCTGTATTCCTGATAGCGTAGATCGCCCGAAGCCCACCATCCTGAATACACGTGCCACGGCCAATACCTGGCGCCCACGGAAACGGAACGCTGCTTTGACTGGAGGGCTGCATCCTCATCGCCATACTCGAAGGGATTGTACTTGACGCTCGCGGAAAGAGACCAGTGTCGGGACATACCATACGCAGCCTCGAGGTTCAGCGTGCCGAGATTGGCACAATCGGCAAGGTTGGTTGAAAGACTGAAGGATTGTGCATTTGCCCTCCCAGGAACGAGAGAACCCGTCATAAATACAATCAAGGAAGAAAGGATAAAGGGTATAAATCTCTCTGTCATAGCATCAATTATATCTACCAAAAGCCTGATTGATAGCATTTTTCGATTCAGGCCACAGCATAAGCAGGCGTTCCTGAAGCAGGTCTCTGTCGGTAACGTCGTCCCTAAGGGCCTCGAATATCTTGAACTTGTTCAATCCCCTGTCCTCAAGGTATAGCAGAATCTGAGGCGAGAACCAGTAGCCCGTTCCGAAATTGCAGTCACGGGAAGGGTAGTTGCTTCTGCACATCGAGGACTGTATATAATATGCCCACATTTCTCCCACCTCACAATAGCCGTGGTCCGCTTCTGAACCCGAGCCATAAACCTCGAAACCTGAACTTACAAAGGAGTTGAGCACATAGGAAATGTAACGGTTCCAGAATCCCCTGCCAGCCTTCATAAAGTGGCTTGCGTGCGCAAGTTCGTGAATAGTGGAAAGATAGAGAGACGAGTAGCTGGACGCCGAGTTCTTGATTCCCAAAGTGACGTCGGGGAGGAAAAGTTCCAGTAGCGAAACGTATTCGCCAAGAAAATCCTTGATCACACCTTCCTCCACGAACGCTCCGTGATGAAGCATAGGTGCACTGCTGCAATCGAGTGAGCCAAAAAGCCAGATGCGCAAGTCCGCAGGAGGCATCGAGATGGAGCGTTCACCGGAAACGCAGGATTCACAATAGTCCCAGCAGGCGTTGTTGACTACGCTGCGCGCAAACAGTTTCCTGTCAGAACTGCCGTCAACGTGCAGGCTGAGGCCGGCCTCCGTTCCCTTTCCGAGGGTCGAAACCGATGCCGGGACGAGGAGCAGGTTAAATCCGATGCAGAATCCTTTCTGATTCTTAAACACCAGCCTGTACCTCGGCGTGCCCGAGAATGTTTTGGACATCTGATAATAACCTTCCTCATCGGTGTATGCCCTGCTGAACTTAACGAAGGTATTGCAGGAAACCATTACGCCCTTGACCCCAATGGGCTCGGAGGAGCTTTCAGGGTCTGACACCGTAATGCGCCCGCAAGGAGGAACCGGATCGGACTTGACGGGATCCGAAAGCATTCCGAGGTTGCCGGTAAGACGGAACGACTCCCTTTCCACCGCTTCCCAATCTATGTCCCCGCTCTTGGCAGCCGTTCCGGAATCTGCTATAAAGCACTCATCAAGTACTTCATAATCAATTCCTTCCGGAAAGACAAAATCAGCCGGCACGACGGCATACTGCCAGGTGATGCGGCCTTCTTCAATCTCGGGGTCGTGGTACCAGTCACCTTCCTTGACAATCTGAAAATCAACCGGATGGTCAACAAGCTGAAGATTCATTGACATCAGTCTTTCCATCTGGGCATCGCTGCTCGGAAGGAATCTCACATAAAGGTCGGTAGGGTCCAGAACCACACGGTCAGCCTTTGTCGGATAGAGAGAAGCGAGGGCCGCGGACATATTCTCCACGGTATAGGGATCCTCCAGTTTGTCTCCCAGCACAATCATTCCGTGCTCGACCGGCACATCGGATTCTTCGGGGTTTCCGTCTTCGCCGAAACGGTTCCCATTGCAGGCACAGACAAGCGTCAGCGCCAATAAAGATAACAAATCAAAGCGTTTCATAGTTTAAGTCGTTTTACCGTCACAAAGGTCGGAACTGCTATCGGTTTCAGCAAGGACAAATCCGATAAAAACGACAACGGGGAGCCACTCAGCAGATTGCAGGGCTCCCCGATTGAACTTTATGTAAAAAACTAGAAGTAATTTACTGTCTTCTGCTCAACGGCGCTCATAAGACTGTTGCCAAGACGGCTGACGCCGAGCCTGAAGAGATCCTTTCCGAGCCAGTCTTTGCCAAGCACCGTAGATACAATCAGGTAATAGCAGAGCGCATCCTTTGCTGAAGATATACCGCCTGCTGCCTTGAAACCGACCTTGCGGCCCGTCTTTGCATAGAAAGCCTTGATACTCTCGCACATAACGTACGCAGCTACCGGTGTGGCATTGATTTCCACCTTGCCCGTAGAGGTCTTGATAAAGTCGGCGCCTGCCTCCATAGCAAGGAAGGAAGCTTCCGCGATGAGTTCCGGAGTCGAAAGCAGTCCGGTCTCAAGTATCACCTTGAGCACGACCTTGCGTCCCTGAACCTTGCCCTCGGCATCGACGGCCTCCCTCATGGCGCGGATTTCGGCGGAAGCCGCATCGTAGTCGCCTGCAAGGAAAGAATTGAGCGGAAGGACAATGTCAACCTCGTCAGCACCTGAAGCAACGGCGCGGCGGCATTCGTCCACCTTCACTTCGATAAAGCTCTGCGAGCTCGGAAAGCAGCCGGCAACGGTGGTGACGTGCAGGTCCTCGCTTTCGCGGGCGGCCCTTACCGTCGCGGCAAAATTCGGATATACGCAGATTGACGCCGGAAGAGGGAACTGAGGGAATTCGGTCTTGAGGGCGTTTGCCTTGTTTACAAGTTTCAGGACGCTCTTTTCCGTGTCCTGGGTCTTGAGGGTGGTCAGATCCATCGCAGCGAAGCACTGCTTGAGGACCTCGTCAGTCATAAGATTGTCAAGGTTGGAGGCAATTGCCTGGATGCCGCTGTTGATGGCTTCATCAGAAGGCAGGTATGCATATTTTTCCGTAAGTTCCATAATATTAATTGTTTAGAATTGTTCTATCATTTTCGTTCCACCGGTTCCACAAGCCTTCCGGGCCTATGGACAACGGTCAGTTCCTCTTCCTCGTCAAGCGACTCGGCGGGAGCGGTCAGGACCTCAAGAGTGTCGGCAAGCTCCTTGGACACGACGGCACAGGAATCCGGCTGCAGTTCCGCTGCAAGCGAATCGGCAAGGACGGGAGCAATGGAGTCGGTGGTATCGGCAACTGCCGAAGCCTCCTTGCGCCAGGCTTCGAGAAGCGGCTTCCAGGCAAGAGAATCAGAAAAGTCCCTGTTTTCGTAACCCCTTATCCTTGCGTTGAATGCCTTTGCCCCATCTTCAATTTCCTTGAGCGAGCGTGCCTGTTCCAGCCGGCTGTCAAGTATCTGTGAGGTTTGTGTAAGGATCTTGACATAAGTATCAGGGTCGAGAAGATAGTGCTCCACGGAGGCATTGTAATCCTTGAAGGTATATCCGTACTTTCGGAAAATCGGCTCGTAAAACAGACTCGTATCCGCCTGTTTGCGTACCGCCGGATTTACCATCACCCACTGGTCGGCGACAAACATCTCTGCGTAGATCTTTGCCATCTTGCCTTGAGGGATGATGCGAGCCCGCTCCGAGCACGAAGCAAGGAGCAAGAGCAACAGCATTAGCGGCAGGATAATGTTACGGCGCGATTCCATCTACCTCAATACGGCTCCGAACTGTGTCTGGAATGTCTTGAGCAGCTTGTCCATAAGCCTTTCTGTATCCTGATCGGTCAGAGTCTTGTCCGGATCCTGGATGACGAAACTGAGGGCATACTGCTTCTTGCCCTGAGGAATCTTGTCCCCGCGGTAAACATCGAAGAGTCCGACCTGCTTGAGCAGTTTGCCGGCGCTCTTGAAGGCGGCAGCGCGCAGGTCAGCGTAAGTAACCTGCTCGTCCAGAAGAAGCGCGAGGTCGCGGCGCACCTCAGGGAACTTCGGAAGTTCCTTAAATGCAACCTTGTCCCTCTTTACTATGCTGAGCAGAACCGGCCAGCTGATTTCGGCTGCAAACACCGGCTGCTTGACTCCGAATCGGCGCGCAAATGCTGGATTAACCTGCCCTATCGTGGCGAGCACCTGTCCCTGTCCAGGAAGCTTATAGACGATTCCTTCAGAATAGACATCGGTCGGAGCGGCATCGGTCCACATCTTATAAAGGTCTGCACCATAACGCTTTACCAACAGCTCCACATAAGACTTGAGCTGGTAGAAGCTGCTCTTGCCACCCGGATTGTTCCAGCATTTCTCAGGAGTGCCGGAGAGCACGAGGCAGAAATTCTGATGCTCCTCATATCCGGCCAGAGTCTCTCCTGAACGGTCAGCAAGACGCTTATAGACGCTTCCGTATTCAAAGGTCTTGACAAAAGGAATCTGCCTGTTGACATTGTAGGCAACAACCTCCAGACCTCCCGGCACCAGACTCTGACGCATCACGTTGAGGTCCTGGCTCAAAGGGTTGACAATGCGCACGCATTCCGCTGCCGGAAGCGAACTTAGGCCTTCATAATACTCCCCTTTGGTAAGGGAGTTGTTCATTATCTCAGTAAAACCATTGGAAGCCAGGAAGTTGGATATATGGTTCTTTACCGCTTCCGGGTCAGGTGAAGGTGTAGCGTTGACGCTCATCTTCATATGCTTAGGCAGCACGATGTTGTCATAGCCGTAGATTCGGAGAATTTCCTCGACAACGTCACATTCGCGATAGACATCAACCATATATGTCGGCACGGCAACCACGGCACCGCCCTCCCTGCGCTCGACAAATTCGTAATTGAGCGCGGTGAGTATCCTCTCGATGACATCGTGTCCTATGGACTGGCCGATAAATGACTCGATTCTTTCATAATCAAGTTCTATGGTCTTGCGCTGAGCCGGTTCAGGACATAGCTCACGAACCTTGCCGCAAACGCTTCCGCCGGCACATTCCGCAATGAGCATTGCCGCCCTCTTGAGCGCATACTCGGTAATCTGAGGATCGCAGCCACGCTCGAAACGGAACGATGCATCGGTCTGAAGGCCCTGGGTCTTGGAAGTGCGTCTTACGCTAGCCGGGTCGAAATAAGCGCTCTCGATAAACACGTTCACGGTTTCTTCGCTGACACCGCTGTCCTCGCCGCCAAACACGCCGGCAATGCACATAGGACCATTGGCATCGGCAATTACCATATCGCGGGAGCTGAGTTTCCTTTCCACTCCGTCCAGAGTGCGTATAGGCTCGCCCTCAGAAGCCCTTCTCACAATCACCTTGCCACCCGCAACCTTATCAGCATCAAAGGTATGCAGAGGCTGTCCAAGTTCGAAAAGCACATAATTGCTGATATCCACGATATTGTTTATAGGGCGGCTGCCTATCGCGAGCAGCTTCTTCTGCATCCACTCAGGCGAAGGTCCGACCTTGATTCCCTTGACCGTCAAGCCCATATACCTCGGAGCTCCCTCGCTGTCAAGCACTTCGACATCCAGACCACCTTCCGAGCCTTCGGCAAATTCCTCCACGGACGGGAGCGTGAGCTCGCACTCGATGCCGTTATGCACCAGGTAAGCATACAGGTCGCGGGCAACTCCCCAGTGAGAAGCTGCATCGACCCTGTTGGCAGTAATCTCGTATTCGATGACCGCCTCGCTCTCCAGTCCAAGATATTCCTTTGCCGGAGTTCCTACCACCGCGTCCTCAGGCAGCACCATAATGCCGTCGTGACCGCTTCCTATGCCGAGCTCGTCCTCCGCGCAAATCATTCCGAAGCTCTCGACGCCGCGGATCTTGGACTTTTTGATTTTGAATTCTCCCGGAAGGACTGCCCCCAGTCGGGCGAAGAGCACCTTCTGACCAGCGGCGACGTTGGGCGCACCGCAGACGACCTGAAGCGGTTCGGGGCTTCCGTCATCGACCTTGGTAATGTGCAGGTGGTCGCTGTTGGGATGCACCTCGCACTCCAACACCTTTGCGACCACAACCCCGGCAAGGCCGCCGGGAACGGCTTCGCTTTCCTCAACACCGTCAACTTCAATGCCGATGGCGGTCATAGCATCTGCAATCCCATTAACGTCGAGACTGCATTTCAAATAGTCCTTGAGCCAATTGTAACTGAGCTTCATATCTTTAATCTTTTATTACTTCAAATCCTCCGGTTCGAAAAGGGTAGCGACAAAGTCCTCCTTATCAAACTCCTTTATATCGTCGATTCCCTCTCCCGTACCGATAAACTTCACCGGGATACGGTACTGGTCCGACACTCCGACCACGACTCCGCCCTTCGCCGTTCCGTCCAGCTTGGTCACTACCAGACCGGTGATGTCCGTTGCCCGGGCAAATTCTTTCGCCTGCGAAAATGCGTTTTGTCCGGTGCTGGCATCGACAACGAGCAGTACGTCGTGCGGGCCATCAGGCACCACCTTGCGTATGACATTGCGAATCTTGGTCAGTTCGTTCATCAGGTCAATCCTGTTGTGGAGCCTTCCTGCAGTGTCAATCAGGACGACATCCGCGTTTCTCGCAACTGCAGCGCTTACAGAGTCGTATGCAACGCTTGCTGGATCGGAGCCCATACCCTGCTTTACTATGCTCACTCCTGCCCTTTCAGCCCAGATGGAGAGTTGATCCACAGCTGCAGCCCTGAAGGTATCTGCAGCGCCAATAATGACCGACTTGCCCTGCCTGCGGAGCATTGCTGCAAGTTTGCCTATGGTGGTTGTCTTGCCTACTCCGTTGACGCCGACGACAAGAACGACATAAGGTTTTTTGGAAAAGTCGAAAGGCCGGGAACTGTCAGGTATGAGTTTGGATATTTCAGACCTCAAAAGCCCCACCAGCTCGTCAAAGGACATATACTTGTCCCTGCTCACTCTTTCCTCAAGGGCATCGATTACCTTGAGAGTGGTATCCACACCCATATCGGACTCGACGAGCGCTTCCTCGATCGCATCCAGAGTATCGTCATCGACCCTTGACTTGCCGGCTATCGCGCGGCCAATCTTCTGAAAGAAACTAAATGCCATATCCGGCAAAGATACGAATAATTAGTAATTATTTGAAGAGTAGATATAAACAAACAGGAGGAAAACAAAGCGGAAACACCACTTTATTTTCCTCCCGAAAATTATTCAGGCAGTTGATTACTTCTTGGTGAAGTACTCCTTTGCCTTGTCTGCCTCTACAAGCTGCTCTGTAAATACGTAAGCGCCTGTCTTAGGGGATTTGTCCATACGGATGCACTTGACCATGCTCTTGGCACCGGCCTTGGCTGCGAATGTTGCGACGGCTTTCTTTGCCATATTGTTTCTCTCCTAATTATTTGATTTCACGATGAACGGTAACCTTCTTGAGATAAGGATTGTACTTCCTGCGCTCGAGACGGTCCGGAGTATTTTTCTTGTTCTTGGTAGTGATGTAACGGGACATTCCCGGAACGCCACTTGCCTTCTGCTCAGTGCACTCGAGGATGACCTGCACCCTGTTTCCTTTTGATTTCTTTGCCATAACGATAAAAACTAAACAAGGTTAATCAATCCTTTCTTCTGAGCCTCGCGGAGGGTAGCCTCAAGGCCGTTCTTCTCGATGATCCTCATACCCTTGCAGGTAAGCTTGAGGGTCACGAATCTCTGCTCCTCCTCGCTCCAGAACCTCTTGTGCTTGAGGTTGAGGGAGAAGTCACGCTTGGTGCGCAGCTTGGAATGGGCAACGTTGTTGCCTTTCATTCTCTTTCTTCCTGTAATCTGACAAACTTTTGCCATAACTTTATACTTTTTTTTATTTTTTTCACTTCAAATTCCGAGGGCTGCAAATATCGTCATAATTTTCTGATTTACAAACAGTAAACTAGACAATTCTGAAGAATCTGCGCCATCTGATATTCTGTGGGAACCGTTTGGTCCTGTCAGTCGAGAGCCATACTATGAACGGTTTACCGACTATATGATCCTCGGGAACGAAGCCCCAATAGCGGGAGTCAAGCGAGTTGTGTCTGTTGTCTCCCATCATAAAGTAGTAATCCTGCTTGAAAGTATAGGAGCCTTGTCTGAAAGCTTCTTCAACCGAAGCCCCTTCATAGCTCGATATAATCCTTTCGTAAAGCGGCAGGTTCTCTTCCGTAAGCTCCACGGTTACACCCTTCTGAGGGATCCAAAGAGGTCCGAATGAATCTCTTGACCAATGATAATCAGGCGAGAATGGGAATATCTCCCTGTAGTCCACCTGCTGGCTCTCAAGATTCGGCTCTACGCTCTCGACTCCTGGATTGGATTCAATCTCCTTAAGCATTTCTGCCGTAAGAGGCATCGCCGGATAACCCGGAAGTGCCGGATTGTAATACAGTTCCGCCTGATTGATACCCAACTTTTCCAGAGTACGGGCATTGAGTTTCTGCCCCTTGGTTCTGACCATATAGGTCAGCTGTACGCCGGGATAAACCGTTTGCTGCTCTCCGTTGACCCAGACAAGTCCGTCACGGACTTCGAGGGTGTCGCCGGCTACAGCAACGCATCTTTTGACATAATGGTCCTTCTTGTCACTCGGACGGACTACAAACGGGCCCATCTTTGCCACCGTTTCCCTGCCGTAAAACCGCTGCAGCGCATAATAATCCTCTGAAGGAGCCTTGCACAGCACGGTGTCACCGTTCGGGAAGTTAAATACCACACAGTCTCCTCTGCGCACTTCCCTTATGCCCGGCAGTCTCCTGTATTTCCACTGTACTGAGGTGGAGTAGGACTCCTTGCCGAATATCACGTTGTGGGTAAACGGGATGGTTAGAGGCGTCTGAGGCATCCTGGCGCCATATGTCATTTTGCTTACGAAGAGATGGTCTCCGGTATAGAGACTGCTCTCCATCGAGGACGAAGGAATCTTGAACGCCTGAAAAAAGAAGATGTTGATCAGAGTGACGACAACCACTGCAAAGATGATTGCATCAACCCAGTCAAGTATCCAGTTCAGGAACTTGCTTTTCGTGCGAATAAGCTTCCTCCGGCTCACGTCACACTATTTTACAGAGTTGATGATAGCTTCGAAAGCCTGCGGATTGTTCATGGCGAGATCGGCGAGAACCTTGCGGTTGAGGCCGATGTTCTGAGCATTGAGCTTGCCCATGAACTGAGAGTAGGACATACCGTACTGACGTGCAGCAGCATTGATACGCTGGATCCAGAGTGCGCGGAAGTTGCGCTTCTTGGCCCTGCGGTCACGGTAAGCATAGGTGAGACCTTTCTCGTAGGTGTTCTTGGCTACGGTCCAAACGTTCTTTCTTGCGAGGAAATTACCGCGGGTTCTCTTGAGAATCTTCTTGCGGCGTGCCCTTGAGGCAACTGAGTTGACTGATCTTGGCATAATTCAAAAAGTTTTAGAGAACCAACATTTCTTTTACCCTGCGCACATCGACAGCCTCGACAATTGCGAAATGATCGAGGTTTCTCTTGCGCTTCTTAGTTTTCTTGGTGAGGATGTGGCTGTGGTAAGCGTGCTTCCTCTTAATCTTGCCCGATCCGGTAAGCGTGAAACGCTTTTTGGCACCGGAGTTGGATTTAAGCTTTGGCATTTTTGTAAAAATTTAAATGTTAATAATATATTACCGCATCACGCGGACTATTTTTTCTTGTTAGGGGTAAGCATCATTATCATACGCTTACCTTCCAGCACTGGCATATTTTCAGGGCGTCCATAATCTTCAAGTTCGACCGCAAAACGAAGCAGCTGCTTCTCTCCCTGGTCCTTGAACATTATCGAACGGCCTCTGAAAAATATCGAAGCCTTGACCTTGCTTCCCTCCTGGAGGAACTCCTGGGCATGCTTGAGTTTGAACTGGAAATCATGTTCGTCGGTATTTGGACCGAAGCGAATCTCCTTGATTACAACCTTGCTGGCATTGGACTTCATTTCCTTGGCCTTCTTTTTCTGCTGGTAGAGATACTTTTGGTAATCAAGTATCTTGCATACCGGAGGATCGGCCTTTGCACTGATTTCCACGAGGTCAAGTTCCAACTCGTCAGCCATCTGCATGGCCTTGGCAATAGGATAAATTCCAGGTTCAGCGATGTTGTCGCCTACGAGACGAACCTGAGGAGCGGTTATCTCCTCGTTGATGTTGAGCTCATTTTCATCCTTCTTAGGCTGGAAATGAGTATTCGGTTTGCGGCCTCCCGGTTTGAAGGTCGGCTTTGGTCTGTAAGGTCCTGCCATCTACGCAAGTTCTTCAGCAATTGCTGACTTAATGTAATCAATAAACTGTTGTATACTCATACTGCCCTGGTCAACGCCTTCCCTTCTTACAGAGACGCTGCCCTCGGTAGCTTCCTTCTCACCCACGATAACGAGTATCGGAACCCTGAGAAGTGATATGTCGCGGATACGCTTGCCGAGTCTTTCGTTACGCGCATCTACGGAAGCGCGAATTTCGGAATTTTTCAGCAAACTACAAACTTTTTCTGCATAATCAGTGAATTTTTCGCTGATTGGCAGCACTTTAACCTGATCAGGAGCAAGCCATACAGGCAAATGTCCGGCGGTATGCTCAAGCACAACGGCCGTGAATCTCTCAAGAGACCCGAACGGAGCGCGGTGTATCATGACAGGACGCTTCCTGCTGTCATCGGCATCGATATACTCAAGTTGGAACCTTTCCGGAAGGTTGTAGTCAACCTGGATGGTACCGAGCTGCCACTTGCGGCCGATGGCGTCCTTAACCATAAAGTCAAGTTTAGGACCGTAGAATGCGGCCTCGCCGAGTTCCACGACGGTCTTGAGACCCTTGCGTTCGGCAGCCTCGATGATTGCCTTTTCAGCCTTGTCCCAATTCTCGTCCGAACCGATATATTTTTCCTTGTTTGCAGGATCGCGGAGCGAAATCTGCGCCATATAGTCGGTCATCTTGAGGGTGCGGAACACATACAGGATGAGGTCGATGACTTTTTCAAATTCTTCCTGGAGCTGGTCAGGACGGCAGAAAAGGTGTGCATCGTCCTGGGTAAAGCCGCGGACACGGGTAAGACCGTGGAGCTCGCCGCTCTGCTCATAGCGGTAAACGGTACCGAATTCGGCAAAACGGAGCGGGAGGTCACGATAGGAGCGCGGTTCGCTGCGGAAGATTTCGCAATGGTGAGGGCAGTTCATTGGCTTGAGCATATACTCCTCGCCCTCCTGCGGGGTCTTGATAGGCTGGAACGAGTCTTTGCCGTATTTTGCGTAGTGTCCGCTGGTTACATAGAGGTCCTTGGATCCTATGTGCGGGGTCACTACAGGCAGATAGCCGAGTTCCTGCTGCTTGCGGCGGAGGAAGGACTCGAGGGTATTGCGCATCTGGGCGCCGCGTGGCAGCCACAGAGGCAGACCGAGACCCACCCTTCCGGAGAAGGTGAAGAGCTGCATCTCCTTGCCGAGCTTGCGATGGTCGCGCTTCTTTGCTTCTTCGAGCATGACAAGGTATTCGTCAAGCATGCTCTTTTTCGGGAAGGTGACACCGTAGATTCGGGTGAGCTGCTGCCTGCTCTGGTCGCCTTTCCAGTAGGCTCCGGCGATGGCGGTAAGCTTCACCGCCTTGATGTCGTCCACGTGCAGGATGTGCGGGCCACGGCAAAGGTCCGTGAAATTACCGTTCTTATAAAATGTAATCGTTCCGTCTTCGAGGTCCGAAATGAGCTCCAGCTTGTAAGGGTCGCCCTTTTCGGTGAAATATTTGATGGCATCGGCCTTGCAGACTTCGCTGCGCTCGAAGGTTTCTTTTGAGCGTGCAAGTTCTATCATCTTGTCCTCCACTTTCTTGAGGTCGGACTCGCTGATCTGGTGGCCACCCAGGTCAACGTCATAGTAGAATCCGGTTTCAACCGCGGGTCCTACACCGAAGCGCACGCCGGGATAAAGGGATTCCAGTGCCTCGGCCATCAGATGCGCCGATGAGTGCCAGAATATCTTTTTGGTTTCGTCATCATCCCAAGGGCGGATGCTGCCGTCAGTAAAAGCAATTTTCAACATAAAACTATAATTTACAAGGGATATTGACCCTTAATAATCCAATAACGGACAAAGATAGGAATAATTTTCTATCTTTGTATGCTTTTATGAAATGAAACGATGATAGAACGCAAAACCATTTGGGAAGAAGCCAGCCGCAAAGGGCTGATACTCGGCATTATCACGATCACTTACCTGATTCTGGGCCTGTTTCTGGACAAGTTGATAGCGGGCGGAGGCGCAAGGGCTGTGATAGGGAACGTGCTCACCACGGTGTTGTGGATTGTCAAGACGACAGTCTGCATCTACCTCCTGTACAAGTTCATTGCACGGTTCAGGCTCGACAACGCCGAGGCCGAACGTTCGGACTGCTATAGGTTCGGCTCGACACTCTCTTTTCTGAGCGCATTGCTCTACTCGGCCTTTTATCTGGCTTATGTGCTTTTTATCAATCCGACCATATTTTCGGATGCCGTTTCCATGATGGACGGAATGCTTCCTGCCGAGGCGTTGGAATCGGCGCAGAACATGCTTCCTTCAATGCCGGCGATAGGGTTTTTCAGCAACCTGATTTACTGCTGGCTCTTCGGCGTAATCCTGTCCCTGATATTCTCCAGGACGGGCGAAGACATCTTCAGAGACGGCAACACTGACAACTCCGAAGGGCAGAAGGAAGAGGAAGAATGGTAGCAAATGATTTGATTATGATAGATATTTCCGTTATTGTACCTCTGTTCAACGAACGCGAATCGCTCCCGGAACTCTGCGAGTGGGTTGACAGGGTGATGAAAGAACATTCTTTCACCTATGAGATGATACTTGTTGACGACGGCAGCACTGACGGTTCCTGGGAATGTGTAAAGGAACTTGCCGCTGCCAATTCCAACATACACGGCATTCAGTTCAGGCGCAACTACGGCAAGTCCGCTGCGCTGTACTGCGGGTTCGAAAGGGCCGAAGGCGGCACTGTCATAACGATGGATGCCGACCTGCAGGATTCTCCAGACGAGATTCCGGAACTTTACCGTATGATCAACGTGGATGATTATGACGTAGTCAGCGGATGGAAGCAGCACCGCCAGGACAACAAGCTTACCAAGAACCTGCCAAGCAAGCTGTACAACGCCACCGCCAGGATGATCACCGGTATCAAGCTGCACGACATGAACTGCGGCCTCAAGGCATATAAAAAGGAGGTCATAAAGAGCATAGAGGTTTACGGAGAGATGCACAGGTACATTCCATACCTTGCCAAGAACGCCGGCTACACAAAGATAGGCGAGAAACCGGTGCATCACCAGAAGCGCAAGTACGGCACGAGCAAATTCGGCCTTGAGCGTTTCATCAACGGTTTCCTTGACCTTCAGAGCCTGTGGTTCCTCAGCACCTTCGGCAAAAAGCCTATGCACTTCTTCGGCTACAGCGGACTTGCAGTGTTTTTCGTAGGATTCGTCATGACCTGCTGGGTAATAATATCCAAACTTGTCAGACAGGCAAATGGAACTGACTTCAGGGCAGTGACCGACCAGCCGCTCTTCTTTCTGGCACTGCTTTGCATCATAATCGGAGTCATGCTATTCCTTGCCGGATTCATAGGCGAGATGATTGCCCGCAGTTCAGGCGACCGCAACAATTACAATATCAAGGACAGACTCTGACAACAAGGGCGCTACAGCCACCCATACGGCAACCGCGGGTGCTCAGGGCTACTTTTCCAACCTGCACTGCAGGCTTTGCAGTCGAAGTGACAAGTGAGGTCCAAACCTTCGCTCCTGATGGATTAAGGGCAATGATATAGCTCTCTCCGTCAGGGGCGAATCGTCTGTAAACCATAGGATAAGCCTGCTGCGGGTCGCTCAGCAGTTCCCACTCTCCATCGTTTGCCAGGGCAGGACTGCTTTTGCGCAGAGCTATCAGATTCCTCGTAAAGTTGAGCAGGGACTGCGGGTCTTTCTCTTGACTTGCAACAGTCAGCGCGCCGCCGTCCACAGGCCCAACCGGAAGGTAGAGCAGCGAATCGGGAGCCGACGAAAAACCACAATTCGCACTGCAGTCCCACTGCATAGGCGTGCGGGAACCTGCCCGATCGGGACCGCTGCCCTCCTTGTCCGGCAGGGAAGGAGAATAGCGAAGGCCGAATTCGTCCCCGTAATAGATGTAAGGGACTCCTGGTAGAGTCAGGAAGAACGTCATCATAATCTTGAGCTCGTCAGGGCTGCATCTTTCGGGGATGGCGGGGCGCAGCTGGTCGTGGTTAGAGGTCGGGATTGAGAACCAGGCCTTGCCGTGGGTGCAGTCGTAGTACTTGCTGAACATCTCGAGGAATGGAGCAGGATTGCCCTTGCCTGCGCGGTCGAACCAGCAGGCTTGCGTGCTGCCAAAATAGCCTACGGGGCGGAAGAGGCAGGCCGAATGCGTATTTGCCCAGGGGAGGATAAAGTCGATGTGGAATCCGGCCGGAACCGAATTGAGGGGGTTGCTCCATTCGGCTATCAGGGCGCATTGAGGATAGTCAGTGTCCATCCAGGCGCGTATGTTGCGCCAAAGAGCCTTTACTGCGTCACGACTCGGGTCTTCTTTGATCAAAGATGCAGCCATATCCACCCTGAATCCGTCAAAGCCCTCGTCTAGCCAGAACGACATTATGTTTTTCAATTCTCTCAGGACCGCCTGTGGTCCAGGGGCATCCGTTGGCTGCTGCCAGCTTTTGAAAGGGTCCGGGTTTGCGTATCCGTAATTGAGCGCGGGTTGACAGTCGTAGAAGTTTTTGAGATAGTATTTTCCGCGAGGACTGTCACATCTGACAAAATTGCTTTGTCCGGAATCATAAAGCACTTGTTCTTCGGGGCTGAGTTCATCTATCCAGATATAATAATCCGAAAACCTTTCGTCTTTTGCTGATTTGGACTGTATAAACCATGGACACTTATCTGATGTATGGCCGGCGACAAGGTCAAGACATACTTTTATATCGCGTTTATGAGCTTCATCGAGAAGTTGAATGAGATCGGAATTTGTTCCGAAGCGCGGGTCAGTCGAATAGTAGTCGATTATGTCATATCCGCCGTCCTTCCAAGCGGAGGTGTAGGTTGGATTGAGCCATATAGCGTTGACACCCAATGATTTGACATAATCGAGGCGAGAAATGATTCCTTGTATGTCGCCGATTCCGTCTCCGTCTGAGTCCTGAAAAGTTGATGGGTATATTTCATAAAAGACCGCATCTGACAGCCAGTCGGGGCCTTTTGAGTTACGAGCCTGAAGTTGACTTAAAGCAGTAATGAGAAATGCACAGGTAATGAACGTGCGGAAAGTATTTGAATATGAAACAAGCATATTGCAAATATAAGAAAAGAATGAGGAGTCGCAAAGGAGTCGCAGAGGAGTCACAGAGGACGACAAGCAGGACAACGGGTAGGACAATAGGTAGGAGGCCGAGGGACGCATGGCGTGTACGGTCGTTTATGACAAGTCGGTGTTCTTCCTGCGGCGAGCATCCTGCAAAACATCGCGCGAGCCGATATGCCCTGCAGGCCCGTAGAATGGCGATTGCAGTGCCAGATGATTTTCAGGAAAGCGTGGAATAGGGCACTGACGGCTGTGCGTGGCAGGTTGGGGTTCTTCCTGCAAATCACCGCGCGAGCTGATGTGCCCTGGAGGCCCCTAGAAAGGCGATTGCCTTGCCAGATGAATTGCAGGAAAGCGTGGAATAGGGCACTGACGGCTGTGCGAGGCAGTTCGGCGATCTTCCAGCAAATCATCGCGCGAGCTGATGTGCCCTGGAGCGATGCCTGGAGGGGTATGGTGTGCTCGATGGACACAAATCGATGCCATCGCGCGAGCCGATGTGCCCTGCAGGCCCCTAGAAAGGCGATTGCCTTGCCAGATGATTTTCAGGAAAGCGCCAACACTGGGTCCCAGGTGGCCTAGCCCCAATAATAGAAGTCCGCATCAGCGGACCGCCCGGGTCCGGGACTTTGCGAGGCGTGGAGACTGTTATTTGGCGGAAGGACATTAGAACGGTCACTAGTCCGATGTAGTGGAAGCGCAATGGTGCCCCGCAAAGTCATAGAGGACGTTGAGGGCGCAGGGGTTTGGGGCGGCCTAGCACCAATAATAGAAGTCCACTTCAGCGGACCGCCCGGGTCCGGGACTTTGCGGGGCGTGGATACCGTTA
>SFJA01000109.1 GCA_004556005.1 Bacteroidales bacterium
ATGGCAGATTCACCCTTTCTGTTCCTGACGGAAAGTATTCATTTAAAGTTAGTTGTACGGGCTACGAAACAGTCTCTAAACAAATTGAAGTGTCCGGGGAGGACAGGAATCTTGGAAAGATTTCGCTGAAGGTCGGCGAGGAAATCGACGCTGCAACCGTGAGTGCAAACCCTTTGCTGATGAGAAAGGGCTCTCGAGTGATTTACGACGTGTCGCAGGACCCTGACAAGGACAAGATTCCTATGATGGAGATGATGTCCAGGATTCCGGATCTTGTGCGTTCGCATTCCAACGGCAAACTCTCATATCAGAATAACGCCATATCAACCATTCTTGTGGATGACAATGAGAACGGCCTTGTCAACGCTGCACGACAGTACCCTATGGACTTTATCAAGGCCCGTTATATGAGCTCAATAGAGCTTGTGCTTCCCGGAGACCTTGAGTATGGCAACAGCAAGCCCATACTGCTCATTACCCTCGAAGAACAATTCCCCTTCGGTGCCGCTGCCCGCCTGGACGCTTCGGGCGATACCCGAAAATGTGCATCAGCTCAGGTGGATGCCGTTGTCAATGCTGACAGATTCGGAATAGGGGTCAACTACAACTATGCTCACAGCGATCAGCCGACGGTTTCTTCTGACTATTTCAGGGAGACCGATGATGGTTCGCAACAGGAAAATTCCTCATCCAGCTGTTCCTGGGGCAATACGCATCACCTTGGCGGCAACGTGTTTGGACAACTGTTCAACAAGAAGGTACAGTTCAATGCATCCCTGGGCGCGGACTATTCCGAGTTTTTTGCCAATACCGAAACAGGTATGCGCTTTTTGTCTTCGGAAGGAAGTGAATTTGAGCAGTCAGGAGGCAGCAGGTCCTTTACCAGATCGCCTTTCAGGCTTAACGGAGCAGCCAGGTTGAGCGGAACTTTCGGCAGGGGAGGCACCCGAAGAAGGAACCTGTCCACGTGGAAACTGAACTACAGCTATTCGGACAACGCTTCCTTTTCGGAAACGGTCAATTATTGGTCTGGCAGAGACGATGTGCTGAAACTCAGCGAGAACGGAGTAAAAATGAGCAATCTGACTGCGAGATTCAAGTTTCCTGGATTTTCCACGAAGAACTTGAGAGTGTCATCAGGAGCCAATGCCGGCTGGTATAACAGGAAATACGACAACTCCGATTCTGAGTCAGACCTGAAAAACGGCTTGAAATATACACAGAACATCCTGTTTGCCAGAATAAGCGCAATCAACTCGACAAGAAACGACAAGGTCAGTTTCCTATTGTCGTTGAATGGTGAATACGTTTCCAATGCGGGTGAGTATGTCAGGACAGACGGAAACAGCCCTCTTGACTATTCTGAATTTAATCTGAATCCTGATCTGTCGCTTATATACAGGCTTGGACGCAAATTCTCTCTGTCTTCCGGATTTGCCATCAGGGTGCGTCGTCCTTCGGTCATCCAGCTCAACCCTTATGTCGAAGATTCTGACCCTTACAACATCATCCAAGGCAATCCCGAACTTAAGGGACAAAAGGCCTTCGACTACAAAATTGGCTTGGTTTACAATGACTTGAAGGGCTTTGTCAGGTTGATGGACATTTCGCTGGACTACTCCAATACCAACAATGCCATCGCCCGGATATCTGCAATGAACCCGGACGGAGTCCTTGTTAGCACTTATGGCAACCTTGGCAGGAACAGGTCCTGCAATGTAAATATCAGTGTAATGTCCGCTCCGGTCAAAGGGTTCAGCGTTTCCTTGTTTGGCCTATACGGCATCAGTGAAGTGACTCTTCCGGACGGACAGAGCAACAGATTCAGCTCAATGAATCTCTCTGCCAATGCCAGATGGAATCCGGGCATATTCGAAATGTACGGCAGATTCAGCCTCCGTCCGACCCTGTCATCGGTGCAGAGCACAAGGCTCTATGTGGATCCGGAACTTGACCTGTCGGTTTCCCGTTTCTTTGAAAAGCCGAAGATAGGAGTAAGCATCAATTTCTCGGAGATTCTTCACGGCGCCGGCACAAAGACAAGCAGTATCGCCGGAAGTAATTTCAAGCAAATCAGCCACATCGGAAGGATGGGCCGTTATCTTGGCGTGAACGTTTACTGGCAATTCGGAAAGTTCCGCAACCGCAATACGGAAACGGATACTCCATACGACTTGTAACAGTCTTTACCTCAGACCTTTATAATACTCTGGACCTCTACGTCCGGAGAAAAGAGCTTGCGTCCTTCGAGTTCTTCTATCTCTATGAGGAAGTTGACGGATATCTTCGTGACTCCGAACCTGCGCACGAGTCTTTCGATTGCTGCCGCCGTGCCTCCGGTTGCAATCAGGTCGTCGTGTATGAGCACTACGTCATCGGCCTTCAGCGCATCCGAATGAATCTCGACTGTGTCCGTGCCGTATTCCTTGCTGTACTCGATGCTAAGCGTTTCGGCAGGAAGTTTGCCTTTCTTTCGTGCTAGAACAAAACCCGCACCGAGTCTGGCGGCGAGTGCCGCGCCAAGCACATATCCCCTCGACTCTATGCCCACAACCTTGGTGATGCCTTTGTCCTTGTACATATCGTACAGAATGTCAAGCGTTTCCGCAAGGCCTTCAGGATCGTTGAACAGAGTGGTCACGTCCCAGAAAAGTATGCCGGGAATGGGAAAATCGGGAACGGTGCGCAATTTTGATTTGAGAGATTCGACGCTCATAACATTATCAATTTAAGTAATGCAAAGGTAAGGTATTTTGTGTAAATTTGCGAAGTATGAAAAAGATTAAGGCATATCCCCAGTTCGAAGGCCGCGTTCAGATGACACGCGACGGCAACCTCTTCGTTATCGTGGAGGGTCAGGAAGAAGATATTTTTGTCAAGGCTTCCAAGTCAAACCGTGCCCTCAACGGCGATACGGTGCTGGTTGCGCTCACGAAGACCAATTCCCGTCCTCACAGGTTTGAGGGCGAGGTTCGCAAGATACTAAGCCGTTCAGACAAGCCTTTCGTAGGCATACTGCATTTCGTCGGTGCCCAGGCCTGGGTGCTGATGCAGAGCAAGTCGATGCCTTACGACATCAGCGTCGATGCTGAGCAGGCAAGGCAGCTCGGTGGAGAACAGGGTATGAAGGTGGCTGTCAAGGTTGACGCCTGGCCGAGGGGCGAGGTCTGTCCGCACGGCATAATCACGGATGTTCTCGGAACTCCAGGTGCCAACGACACGGAGATGCACGCCATTCTGGCCGAATTCAACCTCCCGTACCGCTTCGACAAGTCTCTGGAGGATGCCGCTGACAGCATCAGCGAGGCGATTGGACCGGCGGAACTGAAGGGTCGCAAGGACTTCCGCAAGAC
>SFJA01000110.1 GCA_004556005.1 Bacteroidales bacterium
CCACACCTGAACCGTTGATTCTGCAATATGGTAGGTGGCGGAGGCAACTTTGACTGACATGCCTCCCATCAGAGAGGTGACGACTGCAAGGCGGAGTGCCCGCAATAATAACCTATGTCTTGGGGGTGGTGCACTTAATTATGCAATGCAGAAAAGGATAAATTAACGAGAAAAGCACTTGACATCCACTCGGTAAAATGCTACATTCCGTGTTTGAGGAATAATATACCCCTCTACCACGCCATGTTTTCTACCATCCGTTCATTCCGTCATCTCCTCGCCGGCTGCGCCTGCCTCTCCTGTCTTTCCGTGGCTGCCGCCCAAGAAGAGCCCACGCCTCCTGCTGCATCCCAAGCCACGACGGCAGCTTCCAAGGTCATCACGCTGAAATTGCGTGGTGACATAAAGCGTCACTATCTTCCCTTTCTCGGACAGAACTCTTTCCCCTACATTTTTGCCTCAGAGGATACGGACTATTTCCTTGCTATGTTCAACCGTGGCGGGGATCTTCGTTTTTTTGTTATTCCGTGGGAATCGATGTGTCCTACCTTTATCGAGCAGGACGAAATCGATGTTATACTCGGAGGCTCTGACGCCGGTGATGATATGTCGAGGCAGGTATGTGATCTGGAGCTCGATAAGGCCGTTATGTACAAGAATTATTTTGCACTGTACGGTTTTAGTGATAACATTCAATTTTACAGAGCTGACGGAAAAAGAATCGCTTCAGTCCGGGAGGCCAACACCGTGAGAGATAAGGCCTATGCCGAGAATCCGGAAGAGTTCCCTGTCTATCTTGAACTCAAACAGAAGATAGCAAACGGAAGTATTGGGCCGGAGGCCAAGGTACTCCAATCCAATGTCATTCCTCCCTCCGTACAGAAGGCTTGGGAGGAGCGTGAGGCCGCAGGCCTGTATTACACGCAGGAAAACGGTAAGCTCATCTTTCATTCAGCGGGGAAGAGCTCCGTTGTTGCGGACATCTCGAACAAACCCATCCTCAAGGAGTATCAACGTAACATGACGGAAGACCTGAGTGTCTTCGTCTGGCTCTGCGGTTCTCTTGCCCCTGTAGAAGGTACTGAGGAGTCGGATCCTCATGTCAGAAAGGTTCAGGATCAGGAGTGGTATATCGTCTTTGCAGATGCGAGCGGTAAGATTGTGTCAGAAAAAACAGTACCCAGCACGTGTGATTATCCATTGGACACATACCGGAAATGCAGCGAGGCGAAGTTCACTCCCCAGCCTCTGGGGGATAATGTTCTCCTTCTTTCCGGGTTTGTTGACAATAAGGAAAGATACGGTTATTATCATTATTTCGAGTATGCTGTCATATCCCCGGAAGGGAAACAAATTGCTACTCTGTTATCCCCGTGCTATATCTACGCTTTTCCCTATAAAATACGGAATTCGTACCTCCTGTTTTCATCCAATTACAAACCTTTTACCGACTACCCTTGCCACGGCTGTGCTGCTTTTATTGTTCTGCCGAGCGAAGCCATCGATGAATGAGCCTAGGGTATTTATCATTAATTGTACCACATAAAAGAGGAGAATAGATCACCCCATCACCTTATGAACAGAGAGGTGATGGGGTGATTCTTACGAGGGAGATGACCCCTCCTCAGTAATCCCTATGGGATACAGAGAAGCCACATCTCCCCCTCCGGCTATTTTTTCTTCTCCCTCCTGATGAGCAAAGGAATTGGTGTTACCGGCTTTTGCTGCGCGCACTGCCCGAATTCCTTTTCGAGATCGTACCACGACTGTAGATCCAATAGAGAGACACAGCCATGTGAGCCTGTTTGTCGTATTTCCGCCTTATGTTTTCCCTGCTTATCAGTATAGGCTGGAACAAACAGAGGAGCGAGATGAATCAGGAGAGCCGTCCTATCATCTGTCCATTTCCACACGGTTTTCTCCTTGTTTATTTCGTTGTAAATACGGTACCCTCGTATCGTACCCCACTCCTGCTTGATTTCCGGGTCAACTGATCCCTTTCCGCTTACAGGAGCGGTTGTCCCGTTGCTCTCGCTTCCTTCGAAGCCACTGGCTCTACCGCCGGATTGGACAGAATACTTTCGAAATGGGACTGTATTGCACTTTTCGCTGTAATGCAGAATCAAATCCCCCGTCCATATGCTCCCCCAGTACCCCTTGCGTGACTTAACTCGCCCGGGCTTTAGGATAGTCTTCTCAGGGTTTGCGATGGGGTATGTTGTATCAACGAACTCTTCTACCAACGCAGGATCATGAATACCATTTTTCGGCATTTCCCCACTCTCCACAAAGGCATTCCAGAGCTCCCGGTTATCTGCATCAATCTTCTCGAGCCCAGCACTGCTAATCTTCTCCTCTTGATAGAGATGTATCTCTACGCGCGCAATTGGACACGACTGGCTGCTGCCGGAATCAGATTTCAAGCCAAGGTAATCGAGAAGCTTGAAATTGTTCCGCACATAGCAGCACAGGTTTGCACCACCAGCCTCGCCCATGGGATCCCGTCTCAGCCAGCGTCCCTCTTCCGGGTTGTAGTGCCGGTAGTTGTAGTAGACGAGGCCGAGCTCGACATCGTGGTACTCACTGCTCCATTGGATGGGCTGGGTGATGTTTCCGCTTGCACTTACCTCACCGTAGGGGGTGTATGTGTACGCCGTGCCGATGTAGCCGGTGGTGGTGAACACCTCCGTCACGTTCTTGGTGAGATCGAAGCCGTAGGTGTACCACGTGCCGTCCTTCTGAATGGCCAGCGGGCGGGTAGCGATGGGCTGCATCGGGTCCCAGGTGATGAGCCAGAGGCAGGGGTGCGCGGTGCGGGTGAGGTCGCAGCAGGCGATCTGCAGGTAGCCCCGGTAGATGTAGCGCTGATGCAGGGTCACCGTGCCGTTTACGGTTACCTTCTTCGTGGCGCGGCGTCCGGAGGAGTCGTAACTGCATTCCACGACCGTGCCTGTGGCCTCGTTTGCGAAGACGACGGGGCGGTTCACGGCGTTGTAGCTCACCGCCCAAATGCCCGTGGAGGTCTTCACCAAGGTCTGATTGCCGTCGGCGTCATAGGTCGGAGCGAAAGCCTCTGCCTCGCCCTCCTGAATCGCAGTGTACTGGTTCAGGTTGTTAGCGGTGTAGGCTGTCTGTTCCTCCGCTTCCTGTGCCGTGAGGCGGTTGCCGATGTTATCGTACGCATAGGCGTAGGCATCCGTACCGAGGGTAGCAGCGGTGAGCTCGCTGCGGTCGTTGTGCGTGAAACTGTCGTTACGCGTGCCGCCTTGGCGCGACTGCGTGCGCGTCAGCGGACGCCCG
>SFJA01000111.1 GCA_004556005.1 Bacteroidales bacterium
TCGGTGATTTTCAGGCGAAGGCACCTCGATCCCTTCTTCTTTAATTCCGATAACTGCTTCGAGGACAGCTTTGAAATCGTCTCCTCCGTGGGAGGAGAAGGCGCCGGGAACATTCTCCCAGACGCAGTATCGCGGATATCGTCCATTTGTTGCATCCCTCATTTCTTTGATGATACGGATCGCCTGAAAGAACAGGTTTGACCGGTCACCGTCATGGATTCCGGCACGTTTGCCGGCGATCGACAGATCCTGACACGGACTGCCGAATGTGATGATATCCACCGGCGGCAGCTCTGCGCCGTTGAGTTTGGATACATCGCCATAGTGCTTCACACCCGGAAGTCTCTTGTGTGTAACAAGCACCGGGAACGGTTCAATTTCACTGCTCCACTTCGGCTCGATCCCTGCGAGGATGCCGCCAAGCGGAAAGCCCCCGGAGCCGTCAAACAGACTGCCGAGGGTCATTTTTGTATTATCCATCATCCGCCTCCTTTGCGTTCCTGCACAGGGCAAGAAAATCTTCTCGTATTTGTTCCTTGTAGGCTTCAGCAACCGCAGGGATCTCGTGTGAATACACCGGTCTGCCAATGAAACCGGAGAGATAATTGTACAGATATTTCAGCTCGCTGCCCTTCAGCATTGCGAAGCCTGTGTATGCTGTTACGACAGCGCACTCATGTTTTGTCATCGGTGACCTCCCCGAGCATCTGCTCACTGGCTTTGGTATAGAAATCCCTGCTGACCTCAAAGCCGTAGCTGTTGCGTCCCATTTCTTTTGCGGCTCTCAGTGTACTGCCGGAACCTGCGCAAGGGTCGATGACCACATCGCCCTCATCGGTAAATATCCCGATCAGGCGCTTCAGCAGATTCACCGGCTTCTGGCTTGGATGTATCTTCGGGATATCTTTGCCGTCCCGCACCCAGTCGAAATGGTCGAAGATCATGTGCCGCTTGCCGTCCGCATCGGTATTGCGGAACTTCGGCAGCTTGCCCCGATACAGCACCAGTGCATATTCGGTAGCACCCACGATCCTCATGTTTGCCTTGTCTCAGTTCAGGAAATCCATATCGTCATCGTCAAGTTCGTCGGCATCGTCGCCCTCGACCTCCACAAAGTCGGATGCCGCAGTCGGTCTGCCGGCGAGACGCTCACCGTGACGGACAAGCTGAATGTTCTGAAGTCCTGCCGCAATGCCCTTGTTGCCGGATGCTGCGAAGCCGTAGAAATTGACGGACACGTTGCAGTAATCACCGCTGCCGCACTCCATCGGGTCGAGGATCGGCTGCACATGGCGGTCAACGATCTGCGGTGCGTCCTTGCTGGTTGCATTGAAGAAGAAATGACCTGCATAGTTCTCGTCATCGGGGCGGTCGATATCGCCATCGTGCATGGGCAGCTTGAGGTTTGCCGGGATCTTGCCGTTCCACTTCTTCTCCTTGGCGGCCTCCTTTGCAGCCTCGATTGCTTTCTTGATCTTGGCGAGGGTCGCCTTGTCATCCTTCGGAATGAGCAGGGAGACGGAATACTTCTCATCGCTGCCGTTGATGCTCTTGGGCTCCCAGATATTCGCAAAAGAGATGCGGCAGGGCACGATGACCTTCGTTGTGGGTGCTGTATTGTTGTTTGCCATTGTTTTTTCCTCCTGAAATGTAGTTTTTATTCCTCGTCAGGCAGTACAGAAAACTCCTGATCGGGTGCTGATGTGAGATCGACAGGCTCTCTCGGGTCGCTTTCCGGTACGAGAGCCAGCTTTCCTGGCGGCTTGGCGACATATGCACCGAGCAGCTCATTGAACTTTTTCTTGCCCATCATCTTTTCAAATTCTGTCAGCGTGATGAGCGTCTGCTTGTAAAGGTCAGTGTAGCCGTTCTGCACAGCAGTATCGACCACCGCCTTGGTGTCCGTGAAAACACGTTTACTTCTGCCTTCGACCACCTTATATCCGGGAATGGGTACGCCGTGGTTGATCGCCTCGGAGGAGACGAATGCAAACACCGCCTCTATCCACGAGGATATCCTGTTCAGTGTCGGCAGTATCTCCGCCAGTTCTGCTATGGGAATCAATCCCGGCTGTTTGAATACGGCAGTATTTGTATCCGCTTCATAGGGTGCGGTCATATCACTTTCCTCAGCGGTATCATCAAATGCACCTGCATCAAGGTCGAGGAAATCCTCGCGGCAGAGCGCCAGTGCTTCATCGGCACAGGCTTTGCATACCGGCTTTGCACGGCAGAAGCGGCACCAGTCACCGGGATGCTGTTCACCCTTGCCCTCGAAAGCAAGCAGTGCGGTCGGTTTGATACTCTCGCCCCAGTTCTCAAGCTCCTGACGGGAACATTCAAATGTGCTGATATTGTCAAGACGAGGCTGGATGATGCTCATACGAACGATCTCGATATCATACAAAAAGCCGTAGGCGGCTAAACCTCCGAGTGCATACAGCATCATCTGGCTGTTGTGGTCTGCGTCCACGAACACGCCCTTGCCCGTCTTGAAATCACATACATGAAGCAGACCTCTGCCGTTTTCGTCTTTACCGATAATCAGCATATCCGCCGTACCGAAGCCGGAAGGAGCAATGTGGCTGTAATCGACACGCTCCTCCACAAATGCAAGCGGTTCACAACCGTTTTCACGCATCTGCTCAATAATCGTGATTACGAATTCCGCATATACATCCGTGATCTGCTCTATTTCCTCAGTATCGAACTCCTCGGACTGCGGACGTTTCACGCGCTCATGCAGGTATTTGCGGACCTTGTACTCACAGATCTCATGGGCGAATGTACCTTCTTCGGCATAGACGGAGCTTTCGTTCGGGAAGTTCTCCTGCAGGCGAACGGAAGGCGGACAGTGCAGCCACTGCTTGGAACTGGATGCGCTCAGAAGCGCGTGTACATCCGGCATCCGATCACCTCCGGTCAGAGCTGAGACACATCGGTAAGAAATGCCTCGTACTTGTCCTGCGGAATGTCGCTGACCTTTGCTGCACCATAGGATTTCAGCAGAGCGAGAACCTTGTCCTTATTGGCTCTGTTCTGCTTAATTTTACCGGTCACAACCTTAATAAGGTCATCGGCAGTCAGTTCCGATGCAGGCTCCTGTTTCTTTGCAGCGGCTTTCTTTTTCGGCTGCTCCTTCGGCTTTTCCTCCGGCTCGGTGTCCCACGGCAGATCATCAGCGGAAAGGATCTCCTCAAACTCATCCGGGTTGATAGTCTCCGGAGCTGTCTCCTTCGG
>SFJA01000112.1 GCA_004556005.1 Bacteroidales bacterium
CTTCCAGGTAACCTTCTCAGACGGAACGGCTGCCAGCAGATGGGCAACCCTGCCTAAGCTATATGCAGACGGTACGCTCAACGGCATAGCCGAAGGTACAAGTGTCAATGCCGATCCGACAGCTATGACAATAGTCAGCGCCCTCGCTCTTGTTGTCAATATCGCTGCGCTTGCATACATCATCTATCAGTCCAGGAAACGCCACATCAATCCTTACAAACAGGATGTATTTGTGGATCAGAAGTACTACAAAGAAGCCGCTGCGAGAATGTAGTACCTGCTTGCGGACAACAAACATACGGGGTCGACCAAAAGGGTCGGCCTCTTCTTTTTTATGAGCGGAGCTCCGCAGCGGCAGCAGCTTGCCTCTGAGAGGACTCCGCTCACTTCGTTCGCTCCGGCCCCTTCCACCGTTTCCTGCGTCCCGCTGACGCGGAACTTGTCTCCGCACCCTCGGGCACGTTAGAGGGAGGGACCCACAAGCGAAGCGCAGTGGGAGGGATGGAGCGCAGCGGAAGGCCTCCGGAGGAGAGCAGCCGTCGATCGGAGGCAATATAATATAAAAAGAGGATGACCTCAAAGTCACTAGGACTTTTTAGTCTCTTTTTGTTCCCGGCGGGATGATTATACCGTGTTCAGACGGCTGGCTCCCGCTTTTTGGAAACGAGGCCCAGACTGCCCATACGGCTGTGATAACCAGCGACATAGGGACGCCCACAGTGAGCAGTTCCTTTAAAAATATATCTGCTCCTCCTGTTTTGGCAAGTGGTCCACGATAAGCATAACGCTTCCTCCCCAAAGCATCTTCTCAAGTGCCGGGATGTTGCGTTTCAGAAGCGTTGCCTCTGCTGAGTTGATAGCGTTTCTATTGTTTCTGCGGTAAATGCTAGTGGCGACCGCTTGCGCCAATGGTACCAAAAAACAGCACATATTCTTTTGTTATTCGACTTCTATTTGTTTGATTTGTACTTCATTGCCCTGAAGCAGCCAGGTCCTGTCGCTGCCGCAGCATGGACATACCTTGCCATGCTTGACGGTCGGATAGTCCTGCCCGCAGGCATCGCAATGTGTGACGGCGTCTAGAACGTTGATTGAAAGCTCGCAGCCCCTCATAATCTCGTCATCCTTGGCCACCGCCCACTTCCAGCAGTCCTCAAGGTAGTAAGGAACTATGGTCGAAACCTCGCCTATTTCCATTACTACCCTGGAGATTCTGCTGCAGGAGTTCTCCTCGGCTATTTCCTTGACTTCCTTTATTATATGGAAGACTATTCCGAGCTCGTGCATCCTCTATTTTTTCTTAAACAGCATCCGTGCCCCGCGTTTGATCACATAAGGCAGAAGTGCGCCCACCTTGTCTTCGGACTTGACCATAGTGCTGCACTCCGGATGCTCCCTGTAAAGGTGTATGGCATCGAAAGCACATTTGGTAGTGCAGATTCCACAACCAATGCATCGGTTAGGATCCACGACCGAAGCTCCGCAACCAAGGCATCTTGCCGTTTCCTTGCGGACCTGCTCCTCTGTGAAAGTGAGATGATACTCTTCAAAAGCATTTTTCCCGCTGTCCGTTCCCTCGACCTGACGTGACGAGTTGTCATAAGACTCGACAACGATATCCTCCTTGTTCAGCTCGATAAAGTCTCGCCTGTTGCGACCTATGGTCATATGACCGTGCTGCACGTAACGGTGCAGGGATTCTGCCGCCTCCTTGCCGGTAGCAATGGCGTCGATGGCGAATTTAGGACCGGTAAGACAGTCGCCTCCCACAAAGATATCCTCCTGTGCGGTCTGCAATGTGAGTTTGTCGGCCACAGGATACACTCCACGGAAGAATTCAACCTTGCTGCCCTCGAAAAGCTTTCCGCCCAACACGGTCTGTCCAATTGCAAAAATAACGAGATCTGCCTCAAGCTCAATGCATTGTTCCTCGTCAAAGACAGGAGCGAACTTTTTGTTGGCGTCAAATACCGAGAGGCACTTCTTCATCCTTATGCCCTTGGCGCGGCCTTCCGCGCTGCCGAGCACTTCCTGAGGACCCCAGCCAGGACATATGGCAACTCCGTCCTCTCTTGCCTCTTTTCTCTCTTCAGGTGAAGCCGGCATAATGTCCTCTGTTTCAAGTGAAAGCATCGTTACTTCAGAAGCTCCGCTGCGTTTGGCGACCCTTGCCGCATCTATTGCAACGTTGCCGCCTCCGACAACCACCACCTTGCCGCTGAGCTTGCGCTTGCCGGTGTTTGCCTCGTGAAGGAATTGAACCGCAGTTGTTACTCCTTCGAGATTCTCACCCGCAATTCCCGGCAGACGGCCGCCCTGGCAACCTATGGCAACATAGAATGCCTTGTAGCCCTGAGCGCGCAGCTCATCGAGGGTGACATCCTTGCCTACTTCTACGCCAGTGCGTATCTCGACACCTATTTCCTTCATTATATCTATCTCGGCATCAATGACTTCTTTGCCGAGTTTGTATGAAGGGATACCGTAACGGAGCATTCCTCCCGGCTCTTCGTTCTTTTCAAACACGGTAGGATAATAGCCCATCGTCGCAAGGTAGTATGCGCAACTCAGTCCTGAAGGACCACCGCCTATGATGGCAATCTTTTCCTTCCAGCGGCCAAGATTCGAGGCCACAACTATTTCGGGAACGAAGCGGTGTTCTGCGTTGAGGTCCTGCTCCGCAATGAATTTCTTTACGGCATCTATCGCAACCGGCTGGTCAATTGTTCCTCTTGTGCAGGCATCCTCGCAGCGTCTGTTGCATATGCGTCCGCAGACTGCCGGGAAAGGATTTTCACGTTTGATGAGTTCCAGTGCTTCGCGGTACTTTCCCTCGGCGGCCTTTTTCAGATAGCCCTGAACGGCGATATGGGCAGGACAGGCAGTCTTGCAAGGCGACGTTCCGCTAGGGTAGCAGTTGATGCGGTTGCGGTCGCGGTAATCCTCGTTCCATTTGTGCTCGCCCCATTTGGCGGCATCAGGAAGCTCCTGGCGAGGGTATTGGACAGGCCCGCTGCCGGTGCAGAGCTTCTGCCCGAGTTTTACAGCCCCTGCGGGGCAGAATTCGACACAACGTCCGCAGGCAACGCAGTTTGCGGTCTCGACCCTGGCGACGTATGCGCTGCGGGACATATTCGGGGTGTTGAAGAGCTGGGAAGTGCGCAAAGCATTGCAGATCTTGACGTTGCAGTTGCAGATTGCGAATATCTTTCCCTCGCCGTCAATGTTGGTTATCTGGTGGACGTAGCCGTTGTCTTCGGCTCTTTTGAATATGGCCATTGCTTCATCGTAGGTGATATCGCGGCCTCTGCCGGTCTCGCGGCAGTAATCTGCCATATCGCCCACGCTTATGCACCAGTCCTGATAGTCGTCGGCACAGCCCTCGTCGAGTTTCTTTCTGCCGTAGCGGCAGGAGCATATCGACGCCCCGATGTGGCCTTCGTACTTTTTAAGCCAATATGAAATGTGTTCTATGTCAATGGATTGGTTCTCCATTGAAATGGCCTTTTCCACCGGAATGACGTGCATGCCTATTCCGGCGCCGCCAGGAGGAACCATAGCGGTAACCTTTTCCAGCGGGAGGAAGGTCATACGTTCAAAGAACATCGCGAGTTCGGGATGGCGGTCCATCAGGTCGGTGTTCATATTGGTGTATTCGGCAGAGCCCGGGACAAACAGAGGTACCCAGTATTCGCGGTCTTTCCTTTCGTAGCTGGTTCCGGGTACCGGTCCTTCCTTGGTGTACTTGTCACCGTAGTCGTATTCGAGCATTCCCAAGTAGGAGAGTTTGTCCAGCAGTTCGTCAAACTCGGCATCGCTTGAGGTGTAGTGCTT
>SFJA01000113.1 GCA_004556005.1 Bacteroidales bacterium
GCGACAATGTCCGTGTCGGCTACGGTCAACTGGGAAAGGCGCATCTGTATGCTTCCGGCTTTCTTTGACGAGGACGGCATCATGTACGGAGACAACTCCTATGGAGATTACCCTCATTATGCACCTTCGGAGAAGGGTAAGAAGGGCGCCTTTACGGGCTGGATGCTGCTTTCGTACGGCAAGCCGGTAAAGGCTTCGTCGGCGCAGAAGGGACGTGCGCAGCAGGCAGAGGGCTTTGCCGAGTGGAACAGACCCCAGACTTCGCCTGACTTCGAGCCGGCAAACCTTACCGACGAGAACTGCAAGACCTACTGGCTCGCCGAAAGTAACTCCGCAGACGAGTGGGTGGAGCTGGACCTGGAGGACGAGGCTACCGTAAATGCCATACAGATAAATTATTACGACCATAAGGCAGGTCTTTACGGAAGGGTGCCTGGCCTCAGCCACAGATTTACCCTCCAGACTTCGCTTGACGGCCGTAAATGGCATACCGTCGAGGACCGCAGCCGCAGTAAGGTAGATGCACCGAATGCATATATACAGCTTGCAAAGCCTGTAAAGGCCCGCTATGTGCGATACAATAACGTCAAGGTACCTTCCGAAAGCCTTGCCATCTCTGAAATCAGAGTATTCGGCAAGGGCAGCGGAGAGGCGCCTGAGGCGGTTACCGGACTAAGGCTCGAGCTTGGCGCAGACGGCAAGGAAGCCCATCTGAGCTGGGATCCGGTTCCCGGCGCCCAGGGCTACAACATACGCTGGGGAATTGCTCCCGACAAGCTGTATAGC
Organism: Bacteroidales bacterium; assembly: GCA_004556005.1. GTDB lineage: Bacteria > Bacteroidota > Bacteroidia > Bacteroidales > UBA932 > Cryptobacteroides. Next base: position 787 of record SFJA01000113.1, read on the forward strand.
GACTGGCTTGTCTATGGCAAGTGCGAGCACACGCTCCGCTGTCTCAATGCCGGAACAAAATACTGGTTCAGCGTAGAGGCATTCAACAGCAACGGAATTTCCGAAGAGGTAAAGATAGACTAAATCAATTCCTCCCGGTCAGGCGTGCGACCAGCCATTCCGCTCCGAAAAACAGAGCCGCCAGAATGGCCATAATGACAACTCTCACCAGAAGATTGCCGTCTTCTCCCCTCATAACGAGCCCGGGGACGACGGCAATTACTGTGAGATAGATGAGTATCCTGATGATTCTGAATACTTTACGACTTTCCATACTATTATTTGATGCTGTGTATGAATGCTGTCAGCGAGTCGCCCTGGTTGAGCTTGAACTTCTTGCGCAGTCTGTAGCGCGCAGACTCGACGCCGCGGGTCGAAAGGTTCAGGGCATCGGCAATCTCCTTTGTGGACATATTGAGACGCAGAAGCGCGCAGAACTTCAGGTCGGAAGCAGTCAGGTCCGGATACTTCTCGCTCAGCGTTGAGAAGAAATGCTCCTCCACCCTGTCGAAATTCTGCTTGAAAATCTCCCATTTTTTGGCATCGGTAGCCATACCGCCCACAACCATACTTGCAAGCTCCGACTCCTTCATCTTCAGCATCGAGGCGATTTCTTCCTTCTCGTTTCTCGCCTCGTCCACCTTGTCCTTGAGCGTAATTATTTCAGTATGACGCTGTTTTGACTTTCTTCCGATAAAGACGCATACTGCGGCAAGCAGAAGCAGATAAATCAGAATCATAGGAGTGCTTGCATACCAGTAGTTGCAAACCCTGACAGGGACATCCACCTCGTCGATGACCTCTCCCGATGTATTGAGAACCCGTGCCTGGTATCTGTAGCGCTTGTATTTCAGCCTTTCAAAATTCTGCTCCAGTTCCGTGGAATTGATGGTAGTCCATCTGTCATCGAGTCCGAGCAGCCTGTACTGGAGCACATATCCGTAATTGTCAAATTCCGGGAAGCGCAGCGTAAATCTGACGTTGTTGCAGCCCCTGCTTGTTCTCAGACGCTCGGGCATTCCTACGCTCTTTCCGAATCCGTGGCTGTTGGCATAGTCCACCCTGAGCAGCGACAGTCCGCAGGTATGTTTCTGCGGGAACGGCTTGTCTATGCGTATGATGCGGTTGTTGAGGCAGAGGTAGGTATATCCGCTGGCCGGCTCGTAAGAAACTGAAGACCTGTCTTCGGACACGAATCCAAAGGTAGAGTAAGGTATCTCTCTGATTATCTTGTATTTGCTTCCTGAGCAGTCAAGCTGTACCAACTCCTTGTTACCGGCAAGCCAGAAACTTGTACCGTCACCTCTTGTTGCCTGGTGCACGCCCTTGACGTGGCCGATGACATCGTTGAGCGCGTCGTAAGGGATTATCCTGTCCTGGATGTCATCGTAGGTAAAGAAGCGGTCTCCGTCGGTAATCGCTATCCTTCCGTTTATCTTGAACAGCGTGAACCTGCCGTTCGCCGGATCGGTGAGTTCCGGAAATAATTTAACTTCCTCTACATCAGTAAGGTTGTCAGCAAGCGTGAGCCGCCTTATGCCCCTGTTGTTGTGCTCATACCATATATGGTAGTTGGCATCGGTCTCGATAGTCCTTGCAAGGTCGGTTCCCGGAATAAGATCCGCAGCATCCCAGTGCCCTGTAACGGGATTGCGGTCGTAGCGGCGTATGCCTATATAGGTACCCTCAAGCAGATGCTGCTCGTTATCCCTAAGGTAAACAGAACGGATGCTTAATGACCCGGACTTCAGATTATCCTGCCTGGCAAGGCCCCTGTCAATACGGTAGGTCGCGATATTGTTGCCCACAAGGACGTCATCGTTGAATCGCTCAATGTACCAGGTCTGCCCATTGACGTTGGCTACAGGCGTAATGAAATTTTCCTCAATGCTGTAGAGTCCCTTGTTGGTTGCAATGTAAGTCTGGCCGTCCTCGTTCAGCACGTCATAGACCATGCCCATCATACCGCCGGTGGACTGATAGCTGGCAAAGGCCGACTGGGTCAGTATGAGCGAAACGCCGTCATCGAGAGCCGCCCAGACGTTGCCGTTAAGGTCGCAAAGCAGTCCAAGCACGGTGTCGTTCTGCAGATCCTCGTTCCGGTTTATCTTCCAGAGTATGTTGCCATCCCTGTCCAGGGCTATGAGGCCGGTGCGGCCCGAGCCGAATACGAATATCCCGTCGCTTGTCTTTATCCCTCTGTTTATATCTCCGCCTATCAGGAAAAAGTCAGCCGGCGTTGCAAAGTTACAGTAACTGTCACTGACGGGGTCATAAAGAAACAGCCCGGAATTGGCCGTAGCTATCAGCACCCTTCCGTCGCCGTAAGGCACCACCCTTGCCTATAAGGCAGAATCCTTCGTTCATGATCTGTGTGTAGAAGCGACCATCCACGAGGAACAGGTTGATCGGACGGCAGTCCAACACCTCAAAACCGCCTTTCTCGCCGCTTCCTATGTTATACACGTATATCCGCGCAAAGGATTGGAAATAAACCTTCCCGTCGTCGATTATAATGTCCCAAATCTCATCG
>SFJA01000034.1 GCA_004556005.1 Bacteroidales bacterium
CTTCGCTCTCGAGACCCCTTCAGGCCCCTTCGCTGCACCCGCTCTCCGAACGGGATTGCAAAGGTACTGCTTTTTTTTTATTCCGCAAATTTTTTTAGAATTTTTTTAAAATTTTTTCTTTCCCCTCACCACATCACGCCTCCAGGGCCCCAGGAGGCCGGCCCGGGCCCCTCCAGACACCGCTCCAGGACAGGCTCCCCCAATAAAAAAGGGCCGGGACGACAAGCGTCGCCCGACCCAAAACAAACTTCAAATCAATCAAATTATGTAATGTACTACTACATCATTCCACCTGCAGGTGCTGCCGGAGCCGGCATCGGTTCAGGAATGTCAACGATTCCACATTCTGTAGTCAGGAACATTCCAGCCACTGATGCGGCATTTTCAAGGGCAACGCGGCTTACCTTGGTCGGATCGATGACACCAGCCTCGAACATATTGACGAATTCGCCAGTACGGGCATTGTAACCGAAGTCGTCGTGTCCTTCCTTGATCTTCTGGATGATGACGCTTCCCTCGACACCGGCGTTGGCAGCAATCTGACGGAGCGGCTCCTCGATTGCCTTGGCAACGATGCGGATACCGGTAGTTTCGTCCTCATTGTCCCCTGTAAGGTCCTGGAGTGCGGATGCAGCGCGGATGTAAGCTACACCACCGCCAGGGAGATATCCCTCCTCAACTGCTGCGCGGGTAGCATTGAGCGCATCCTCAACGCGATCCTTCTTTTCCTTCATCTCAACCTCGGTAGTTGCACCTACATAAAGAACTGCAACGCCGCCGGAAAGCTTTCCAAGACGCTCCTTGAGCTTCTCCTTGTCATAGTCAGAGGTGCTTGCCTCGATCTGGTTACGGATAAATTCTGTTCTCTCATCGATGGCCTTCTTGTCGCCGGCACCGCCAACGATGGTGGTATTGTCCTTTGTAATGGTAACCTTCTCTGCCTTTCCAAGCATATCAAGGGTAGCATTTTCAAGAGTATAGCCTCTCTCCTCAGAGATTACGGTAGCACCGGTAAGGATAGCGATATCCTGAAGCATCTCCTTGCGTCGGTCGCCAAAACCCGGAGCCTTTACAGCAGCAATCTTGAGCGTTCCGCGAAGCTTGTTCACAACCAAGGTAGTAAGTGCCTCACCGTCAACGTCTTCTGCAATGATAAGCAACTCCCTTCCCTCGCGGGCGATAGGTTCAAGAACCGGGAGAAGATCCTTCATTGTACTGATCTTCTTGTCGGTAACGAGAATGTAGGCATTCTTGAGTTCAGCCTCCATCTTGTCTCCGTTGGTCATAAAGTAAGATGAAATGTAGCCACGGTCAAACTGCATACCTTCGACAACCTTGACTTCAGTCTCGGTTCCCTTTGCCTCCTCAACAGTAATCACACCGTCCTTACCGACCTTTGACATAGCGTCAGCAATGAGCTTGCCGATGTACTGGTCGTTATTTGCGCTGACGGTACCGACCTGCTCAATCTTGGAGTAGTCATCACCTACCTGCTTGCTCTGGTTATGAAGGTCCGAAACAACGGCTGCAACGGCCTTGTCAATACCGCGCTTGAGATCCATAGGATTGGCACCTGCGGTTACATTCTTGATACCCACATTGATGATAGCCTGTGCAAGAACGGTAGCCGTAGTAGTACCGTCACCGGCCTGGTCATTGGTTTTTGAAGCTACCTCCTTGACCATCTGGGCACCCATATTCTCAAAGCGATCCTCGAGTTCAACCTCCTTTGCTACGGTAACACCGTCCTTGGTAACCTGAGGAGCACCGAACTTCTTATCAATCACAACATTACGTCCTTTTGGACCGAGAGTGACCTTAACTGCATTTGCAAGTGCGTCAGCGCCGTCCTTCATTTTTGAACGGACATCGACATTGAATTTTATTTCCTTTGCCATAATTTCAAAACGGATTAAAGAATTGCCAGAATATCAGACTGTTTTACAATAAGATAGGTTTTACCATCAACGGTAACTTCAGTTCCGGCATACTTGCCGTAAAGCACGTTGTCACCCACCTTCACCTCCATAGGTTCATCCTTCTTGCCGGGACCGGCTGCAAGCACGGCACCCTGCTGAGGCTTTTCCTTGGCCGTGTCCGGAATGTAAATACCTGAAGCTGTCTTGGTTTCTGCTTCCTTCGGTTCAATAAGAACTCTGTCTGCTAATGGTCTGATCATAATGATTATAGTTTATTATTATAAAACAAAACAAGCATCTCCAATATCGGAGATGCCTGTAATTTAATCAATGTCCGTGCCAGTGACAAATTGTCACCAAAACCTGCCATAACTTCAGAAAAGCACCATCAGAACTTGTTCAGTGGAACGCCGGCTGTCATCTGCCTAACCTTACGGTTGACATCTTCAAGCACTGCGCTATGTTCCTGAAGCGATTTAACTTGCTCTTCATCAGGAGTTTCACCCTTCTTCAGAGACAATGCGGCGATATGCTTGTCACAAGACTCGAGCACCGTGTCAATAAGTGCAACAATGTCAATCATATCCTTCTCCACAAAGCCGCGGGAGGTGATGGCAGGAGTGCCGACACGCAAACCGCTGGTCTGGAACGCAGTCCTGGTATCAAAAGGAACCATATTCTTGTTGACGGTGATTCCCGCCTTTTCAAGTTCCTTTTCAGCAAGACGACCGTTCACGGTTTCGAACTTACCGCGAAGGTCTATGAGCATCAGGTGGTTATCCGTACCTCCGCTGACAATCTTATAACCGCGCTTGATAAACTCGGCACACATTGCCTTGGCATTGGCAATCACCTGTTTCTGATACTCGACATACTCAGGCTGCTGAGCCTCGAAGAACGCAACTGCCTTTGCAGCAATGACGTGCTCAAGAGGACCTCCCTGGATGCCCGGGAACACCGAAGAGTCGAGCACCTGGCTCATCTTCTTTACCACACCCTTAGGAGTGGTGCGACCCTGAGGATCATCAAAGTCCTTGCCTATCAAGATGATACCGCCACGCGGACCACGGAGGGTCTTGTGTGTGGTAGAAGTTACGATATGAGCATACTTAACAGGATTCTTGAGCAGACCGGCAGCGATAAGACCAGCCGTATGAGCCATATCGATCCAAAGCAGTGCACCTACCTTGTCAGCGATGGCACGCATACGCTCATAATCCCACTCGCGGGAATAGGCGGAAGCGCCTCCGATGATAAGCTTCGGCTTTGTTTCCAATGCCAATTCTTCCATCTTGTCATAATCCACAAGCCCCGTCTCCGGATCAAGTCCGTAAGCGACTGCATTGTAGAGGATTCCGGAAGCATTGACAGGAGAACCGTGGGTAAGGTGGCCTCCCTGGCTGAGATCAAGCCCCATAAACGTATCGCCCGGCTTCAGCACTGCCATAATGACAGCCATATTTGCCTGAGCTCCCGAATGCGGCTGAACGTTAGCCCACTCAGCCCCATAAATAGACTTGAGTCTGTCAATTGCCAGTTGCTCAATCTGATCAACGATCTCGCATCCGCCGTAATAGCGTTTGCCCGGATATCCTTCTGCATACTTGTTGGTGCAGATGGACCCCATAGTCTTAAGCACATCATCGGACACATAGTTTTCCGATGCGATAAGTTCGAGCCCGTTCTTCTGCCTTTCGGTTTCTTTACGGATAAGATCGAAGATCTGAATGTCCTGTTTCATAAAAATTATGCTGTTAATTGATTATTTGCTCTGATTGATAGCGGCCTGGGCGGCAGCAAGACGAGCGATAGGCACACGGAAAGGTGAGCAGCTTACATAATCGAGACCGATGCGGTTGAAGAATGCAACTGAATCAGGATCTCCACCGTGCTCTCCACAGATACCGCACTTGAGGTCAGGCCTCTTGCTGCGTCCGCCCTGGATACCATATTCCACAAGTTTGCCGACTGCCTTGGTATCGATGGTCTGGAACGGATCCGCATCGAGGATCTTGTGTCCCAGGTAGTTACCCATAAAGGTTCCGACATCATCGCGAGAGAAACCGAAGGTCATCTGGGTAAGGTCGTTGGTACCGAAGCTGAAGAATTCGGCAGTACGGGCCATCCTGTCGGCGGTGAGGGCAGCGCGAGGGATTTCGATCATGGTACCGAAGTGGTATTCGATATTCTGCTTGAGATTGTTCTCTACCTCGACGCGAATCTTCTCGCAGAGAACCTTCTGGAACTCGAGCTCGCGTGCAGAAACGGTCACAGGGATCATAATCTCCGGCTGAGGGTTGAGACCTTCTGCAAGAAGTTCTGCAGCAGCGGTGAAGATTGCACGGTACTGGGTCTCGGCAATCTGAGGATAAGCAACGTGCAGACGCACACCGCGCAGACCCATCATAGGGTTGACCTCGTGCAGGCTCTCGCCGCGCTTCTCGATTTCCTCAACGGAAATTCCGAGTTCCTTTGCAAGCTCAGCCTCCTTCTCAGGAGTCTTAGGGACGAATTCGTGCAGAGGCGGGTCAAGCAGGCGGAATACCACCGGCTTGCCGTCCATAACCCTGAGGGTGTTCTTTACGGAAGCCTTGATGAACGGTTCGAGCTCGTCGAGAGCCGCAGCGCGCTCCTCGTCGCAGCTGCTCATAATCATCTTGCGGAGCTTTGCGAGAGGGGTCTCGCTGTTCTTTCCGTAGAACATGTGCTCGATACGGAACAGACCTATGCCTTCCGCACCGAACTGAAGGGCGCGTGCAGCATCCTCAGGAGTATCGGCATTGGTACGGATTCCGAGACGGCGATACCTGTCAACGATGCTCATGAACTTGACGAAGAGAGGGTTTTCGCTTGCGTCCATAGTCTCGATGCGGGTAGCATAAACGTAACCCTTGGAACCGTTGAGCGAGAACCAGTCACCCTCCTTATATACAGTAGGATCAGAACCGAATGAAACGGTCTTTGCTTCAAAGTCGATCTTCATCGACTCGCAACCTACGATGCAGCACTTGCCCCATCCGCGGGCAACGAGAGCAGCGTGGGAGGTCATACCTCCGCGGGTAGTAAGGATACCTGCAGAAGCCCTCATACCCTCGATATCCTCAGGAGAAGTCTCCTCACGGATAAGAATGGTCTTCTTGCCTGCAGCAGCGGCCTCCATGGCAGCCTCTGAAGTAAACACGATAGTACCTACGGCTCCGCCCGGAGATGCAGGAAGTCCCTTTGCAACAACGGCTGCAAGCTTCTCTGACTCAGGCTTGAGGACAGGATGGAGGATTTCGTCGAGCTGGGAAGGAGACACGCGCATAACGGCGGTCTTTTCATCGATCATACCCTCCTCGAGCATATCCATCGCCATCTGGAGAGCGGCGATACCGGTACGCTTGCCGATACGGCACTGCAGCATCCAGAGCTTGCCCTCCTGGATGGTGAATTCTATATCCTGCATATCGTGGAAGTGCTCCTCGAGATGTTTGCGGATTTCGTCGAGATCCTTGTAAACCTCTGGCATAGCCATCTCAAGAGACTGGAGATCCTTGTTATGCTCGGTCTTGGTAGCCTCGTTGAGCGGGTTAGGGGTCCTGATACCGGCAACCACATCCTCGCCCTGGGCATTGATGAGCCACTCGCCATAGAACTTGTTGTCACCGCTGGCAGGGTTGCGTGAGAATGCCACGCCGGTAGCGGAGCTGCTACCCATATTGCCAAATACCATCGACTGCACGTTTACGGCAGTACCCCAGTCATCAGGAATCTTTTCGATGCGGCGGTATGCGATAGCGCGCTTTCCGTTCCAGCTCTTGAACACGCCACCGATCGAGCCCCAGAGCTGAGCCTCTGCAGTGTCAGGGAATTCGACCCCGAGAACTTCCTTAACCTTCACCTTGAACCTGTCGCAAAGTTCCTTGAGTTCCTCAGCGGTGATATCGGTATCGGACTTGTAGCCGCGAGCTTCCTTGAGTTCGCCCATCATACGGTCGAGCTGCTGGCGGATTCCCTGGCCGTCGGCAGGTTCGATGCCCTCAGCCTTTTCCATAACGACGTCAGAATACATCATGATCAGACGACGGTATGCGTCATAGACGAAACGCGGGTTGCCTGTTTTTGCAATCATACCAGGAATGGTAGCAGAGCAAAGACCGATATTGAGGATGGTATCCATCATACCCGGCATTGAACTGCGAGCGCCTGAACGGCAGCTAACAAGGAGAGGGTCATTCTCATCGCCGAACTTCTTTCCCATAAGCTGCTCGGTAGCAGCAAGGGCAGAGGCAACTTCCGCCTTAAGTTCATCAGAATAACCGCCACCAAGAGCGTAATACTCTGCACAGCACTCTGTTGTAATTGTAAATCCTGCCGGAACCGGCATTCCGAGACGACTCATCTCGGCAAGGTTTGCTCCCTTTCCTCCAAGGAGCTCACGCATTGAACCATCGCCCTCGGCGGTCTTACCACCGAAACGATAGACTCTCTTTTTGCTTTCTAACATCGTATAAATTTTTCTAAGTGTAAATTCAAACCGCGAAGATACAAAAAAACTCCGTAACGGGCAACCTGTCGTTTACAACAACTTCGCAGCAAGATCGCTAAGCGCACTGCGTTCACCCCTGCGCAGGAAAACGTGCTGGAACAGAGGCTGTCCCTCCATTTTCTGCTCAAGATGGGTAAGACCGTTGGACCACTGGTCAAGGTAAGGCTGGTCAATCTGGAAAATGTCACCGGTAAAGACCATCTTGGTCCCCTCTCCGGCCCTGGTTATTATGGTTTTGATTTCGTGAGGAGTAAGATTCTGCGCCTCATCTATGATGAAATAGCACTTGCCCATCGAACGGCCGCGTATGTACGCAAGCGGCTCGATGATGAGTTTTTCCTGAGTCAGCATGCTCTCTATCTTGAGAGCCTCGCGCGAGCTCGGCTTGAACTGCTCCTTAATGACGTTGAGATTGTCCATAAGAGGCTGCAGGAACGGAGACATCTTGGTTTTCTGGTCGCCAGGAAGATATCCAATATCCTGATTGCCAAGCACGATTGTAGGCCTTGAGATAACAATCTGGTCGTAATACTTCTCCTGCTGAAGAGCGGCCGCAAGGGCAAGCAGGGTCTTTCCCGTTCCGGCGCCTCCGGTCAAGGCCACCAGAGAAACGTCAGGATTGAGACAGGCGTCAAGAGCGAATTTCTGCTCATCGTTTCTCGGACGGATTCCGTATGCCTCACGCTGCCTTACGAGCACTACCCGGTTGCGGCGGTCATCGAAACGGGCGCAGACCGGAGCCGATGCCTTATCCCCCTTCCATCGCAGCTTGTAGAGCTGATTTGCGGACGGACGGCTGCCGTCAATCCTATCCCACGGAGCGGAACTGTCCGGTCCATAGCAGATATCCTGCATCACGTCGTCCTCAACGATGCGTACCTGAACCTCCTTCTGGGCATCCTCGATACGCTTTTCCTCAACCTTGTCGGTAAGGTAGTCCTGAACCTCCATTCCGGCGGCCTTTGCCTTCATCCTGAGGTTCACGTCCTTGGTTACAAGAGCGACGAACCTGTCCTTGTTATTGTCCCTGACCCACATTGCGGTAGCAAGTATCCTGTGATCCTGGATATCGTCCCTGAACAGGTCACGATACTGCTCAGGGAAAGGATGATTCGGCTCTATCTTAATGAGTCCCAAGCCCTTGCCTATGGGGATACCACCATTTCCAAAGTTTCGTCCTTCGGAAATGCGGTCAATGTCTCGCATAAATCCCCTGGCATTGTAAGCCAGCGCATCATTGCCTTTCTTGAATTTGTCAAGTTCCTCAATCACGGCAATGGGAATGACCAGGTCATTGTCCTGAAAATGCCTGATAGCCTTGTGGTCGTGAAGGATAACGTTGGTATCCAACACAAATATCTTTGATTTTGACATAATATGGTATCAGTTTCAGTGTTTCTACTTTATCAATCTTCGCCCTCCGCCTTCTGCATCAGCGCATCCAATATGGTATGCAGGCCGTTCTTTACCGACTTTTTGACTCTCACGGCAGTCGATCGCACCGAAGGATGTCCAAGGGGGAAATAGGCCACATCCTGCAGGAGCAGTTCGGCATCGAGATAATCAAAATCCATATCCCTTATCTGGACCACCACTCCGGGAACCTCCGAAAACAGCAGCCGCACCACATTGTCCTCTTCAAAGGCCCTTGACATCCCCGAAATATCCAAGGTTGCCCCGGGGCCGTCCTTGCACAGCCTGTCAACCGCACCAAGCAATCCGCCTGCGCCTACGCTCACACCTGAAATAACGATTCCATCCTCGACCAGTTCCCTTACAACCTCGTAGCAATCAATGAAATAGTCCGGGTCATTAAGTTGAATGCTAACGCCGCCTCCCAGACCTTGGGACTGGGCAAGCAAACTGCCTCCGAGACGATAATCCGAGGTTTCGAAAGGAATATAAACCAGCCAGCTGGAAGGATCCGGAACCAGATTGCCGGGGCATTTCCTCGCGGCCGACATAGCCGGAAGCTTTTTCCCGTAACGGTCAAAGTCGTCTTCGCTTTCCCAGGAGCGTTGCGAAATCACCGCCTTGAAAGACAAGTCGCAGGCAGCAGCATCACAGCAACGGTAAGACTGCAGAAGCACGCCAAGCGCATCCATATACTCGGTCGCTGCACTTACGGAACGATAAAAAGCGGCATTGGAGCCAACGGGAGCACAATTCCACTTCCAAACGCCCTTCAGAGCCAGATTCTGGAGGCCGAAATGTCCCGACTGCCATATCGCATCGATCAGCGAAGAGGCAACACGGCAGCGCGCGGCAACGTCCGCAAACGGCAAAGGGAAACGGAGGCGCGCTGAACGGACGGCCGCAAGATATTCATCAACCTTGCGGGCATCCCAGTCGTGCGCTTCAATGGAAGGATCTATGCTCTCGTCTATGACAATTCTGCCGTCTGCTTCGTCCCCTTGCGCGGACTTGCACGCATCATCGGAACCCGGCACCTGCGGACAGGTATCGGCAACGGCTTCCAACAGCTCTTCAGGAGTATATTCCTGAGGGACGCCGTCAATCAGATAATGGGCATCAAGCAACATAGATCAAATTTGACAGGTAACAAATATAATCAATTTTTGTCAGCTTGTACACAAATCGGAGCATCAGAATCGTCATTTGCGCAATAATGGTCCGCATAAGTGGAAACGATGCTGACAGGAGGACAGACAAAACGGCCGGAAGCGGAAACATAGAAACTCTCCACAATCACGCTCTCCTCCTCAGGAAGCACCTCGAGCCAATAATCGCTGCGGTCCCCGGCGACGCTGCGATATGAGCTCTGACGTCCATACAGCGGCAGGTCAAACGACAGATACTGCACTCTGCAGGACCCGGAAAGCGGCTGCACCGGCGTTACGCAGGCAGGACGAGGAGCGCTCAGATGAACGAAACTGCGATTCTCCCGGCTCCAGATGCGATACCTGACCTCCAGCCTGTCACCGACTGACAGGGAGTCGCCTTCGGCAAGAGGCGAAGTCACAGCTCCTCTGACAAGATACCATTCCCTCTCCACTGACATTTCGTTTCCAGCCTTGCGCACATCCTCAAAAGCCTTAACACCCTGTGCCTCAAGCACGACGACGCTGCAGTCAAGCACGCTGCGCCCGCCTTCAACCACACAGGCAAGTGCCTCTATATAAGCAGGATCGCTCTCCCACTTCTGCGTCTCCTTCTGTACCATTATCCAAAGTCGGATTGCGTCCGCAAGGTCCTTGCGGCCCACGGAATCCATAAGATTGCACAAAAGCGAATGGGCATAGAGTTCGCTCTCCAACAGGCCCCTGAACGGCATAACGGCATTAGGACAATAGCAACCACCGCTCCAATGCGGCCTGATATACTGCTCGAGCGAAGCTATGTCCGCATTGAGCGAACGCCGTATCCTTGCCGAAGGCAATCTCACGCCCAAATTATCCAGCAAGCGGGCACCATCCTTACAATCAAGCATTTGCAGACTCATAAGACGACGAGCCTTGGCCAGCACCATTCCGTCAAGGCCACGTTCAGTTGACGGAGCAAGGTATGAACGCAACTCCTTTGCAAACAAAGAAAGCCGCTTCTTGTCAGCGCAGGACCTGTCGAAAGGAACTGAAGCATACATCGCCCTCACGTATATGTACTGAGCCATACTGAGGCCCCAGAAGTCACGCAGCAAAGAGTCATTGCCTGCGAAATAACTCTTGTCCAGATACTTGACCGCAGCCGGAATGCGCGCCATAAGGCTTTCAGGAAGTTCAAGACCCATAGAAACTATCGAGTGGATCCGCTCAAGGACTACGGCGGTCACAAGCTGAGAAGAACCCATAGTCTCGAACCAGCTGACACCACCATCGGCGCAGAAACACTTTTCCAGACGCTCAAGCACCGAAGCCATATCCGCCGCATCGCGCTTCAGCCCCATCTTGTCAACAAGAGCAGCTACATAAACCGCCTCGCTCAAATCAATGGCATTGTCCGACTGAGGAGTGATGCGGGCAGGAACTGCCTCAAGGAGCATATCCTCTATCCTGATTCTGCTCACGACAGCCCGGTCAGGACTGAAGTTAACAAACGCTGCACGCAGGGAATCAACTATACGCTGATAATCGCCATCATCGGTAAGCAAAGCCGAATGTGCCTCAATTACAGGCAGTTCCGCACGCCTCAGCTCAATGCTGTAAAATACTGCGTCAGCAGCGTCCGAAGCATTTTCTGGAGCAAAAGACAGAAGGATGCCGACACGGCTGCCCTTGCAGGCGGGAACTCTGACATTAACGCCAAGACCCTCGTTGCCACCGACTTCAACACTGAAGGATTCACGAGCAAATGGAACGGACTTGCGATAGTCATCTCCTTCGTAAAATGCTGCCGAAAGCACTCCCCTGACATTGTCCGAAGTACTGTTGGACACGCTCACCGGAAGCACGCACTCATCCGAAGCCTTGTCCGAACTGCCGACATAAAGGCAAGCCGGAACCGAACTGGAAATGCGCACAGGGATGGTAACGACAAAACTGCTGTCCGCCACTGCCGACTGCATCTTACGGTTATGGGCAAAGACATTTACACGGAATCGCGACAATTTGTCCGAAGCCTTGAAGCTCAGCCTTGCGCGCCCCTCGGAATCTGTCCTCAATGCCGGTTGCCAGCAAAGTACCTCCGAAAAGTCATCCCTTACTGTCTGCGGCACGGAAGGGTCCAGCGCCGAGCCTGCATCCAAAGCAGGCAAGGCATTGACAGACACTGACTCAGACTCTTCCAAGACAGCACCATCCTCCATACTTGCAGCAGCAAAAGTCGCTGATTTTCCACGGACAAGCGCCCTTGGCCGCCCAGCATACCCGATAACATACTCAGGCTCAATCAACCTGTCATCGCCCCAGGCAGTACTGTACCGACATTCCGGAAGACGCAGCGGAACCGGCGCAAACGCAGTCCACACGTTGCTCGCCCACTGCTCCATCGCCTCGTCATAAACGGCAACGGCGCACTCCACGTCCGGAGAGGACTGTAGGATTAAAGAGAATTCTCCTCCGGGGCTCACCCTGTCGCGGAAGCCGATGAACGAGAGCGGAAGGGATGCCGATGTACTGCGGGCGTTCCACTCGTAACTCCAGTTGCCACCGTTGCGATTCTTAAACCATAAGAAGTTGATTTTCAGCCTTTCGCAAGGATAACTGCGGTCAAGATCGATAACGATGAGACTTTCCTTTCCTGTCGCATCCGGGCCAATGATGCCGTTTGGAACCACCTCTCCCTTGCCGTTTTCCAAATCGGTCACCATCCAAAGCGGCCCTTCGGACGCACCGACAAAAACGCGCCTGCGGCCCTCATCCGGAACGCAAACCAGCGCGGAAATACCTGAAGGAAGGCATTTTGCATCAGGAGAAAGCTTTACAAAACCCTCAACGGCCGTCTGACCCGAAACGGCTCCGGAAGCATTTTGCGCACTCGCCCTGATGAAGCAGCTATACAGTCCGTCAGGCAGAGAAGAGATGTCGATATCAAGAACGTCCTGGGCAAGTTCACGGACTTTCGAATTGCCCCGCAATACTGTGTCCTTTTCCGAAACTATGGACCAGTCGAATGAAACGTCTGACGCGGCGAACTTCCGGGGATCGGAATAGAAAATGCTCAACTTGAGACGTATATGGTCGGAACAGATTATAGAAGCGCCCTCCAGACCGCAGCGCACCGAACCCGGAGCGGAATTGACAACGGAGGAGTTGAAAATCAGCTCAGGGATATAGCAGAGCATAGTGCTGAACTGCCGGCTCTCGCCGCTTGCGTCTGTGACGTCTAGCAAAAAGGTATATCTACCCGTCCTTTCCCCTATGCACACCGGGACGCTGAAACTGCCGTCTGCAGCGAGTTCCACATCGCCGTCTGCAACACTGTTATTCCAGTTCCGGACGGTATATTTGCAACGCAGGGTCGCGAGCGGATGTCCGGAATAGTTGCGGACAAGACCTCTTACCGTGATGGTATCACCGCTGAATGCGTTTGAAGGGAAGTCATCCCATCGCAGGTCAAACGAAGGCAACTCGCTATCTGTCAATATAATCGACTTATTTTGCAATAATTTGTTCCCTATTTTCACGCGTAGCTGGCAATTGCCGCTCCTTTCAGGTCGCCCTACATTGAAACTGCCGCTTACCGAAGAAAAACTGTCCGTTTCGCGCTTGAGGGAACTGACTTTTCCGTCCGGGTCGGCAAATTCCACCGTAATCATCTCGCCGGGGCAGGAGCTCAAGTTCTCCGAACCACGGTACAGGATTGCCTTGAAGGATATGTCCTCGCCGGGTCTGGCCACTTTGCGGTCGGTGAGCAAAGTACAACGCAGGAGATTGTCATCGTTTGACTCAAGCCGTTGAGGCATATATAAATAACAGGCACGAGACTCTCTGCGAACGCCATCCTTTCCCGTCATATAGGCCTTGACGTAGAAATTGCGCCAAGACGGCTTGTCGCCCATCGGAGAAAGGAATTGATCCGAAAGAGGACAATATGTCCTGTCGAGAGTGTAAGTCATTTCGGAAAGAGGCTTGGTGTCGCTCCCGGATCCGAAAAGTTTGAGCGTGCAACTGCCTACCGGTTCGCCCGACCTGCTGTCTGCGACAAATGCTGCAAGGCCGGAAGAGTGTTGCCTCAAGGCAATGGACAAACTGGTACGCTCATAGTCCAGCTTGCGGTTCTGCCCATATCCTTCCAGTTTGACGACATAGCGACCGTCATCAAGGACAGGAAGATCAACCTTCACTGTATCAAACACATAAAAAGGGCTATCCGGATTCTTCAGAGACGATTTGAACACTGGATGCCTTTCATCAGAAGCAGGATATATGAGCACGTTCAGAGAAGGAACGTTACGTAAAGCCAGTATCAGTTTATCGTCATCGATACGGGCGTTGACGTCTTTAGCTTCAAGCCTGTCGATGAGGTTTTTGACATAAAAGCAATACGAAACCAGCTGCTTCTCATCTCCGACATATGAAGCACGCTTTTTTTCATATGCCTTACAATCTTGATACAGAGCAAGATATTCCTTCTCCCCCGCAGCCGCGGATTCCAACTTCGCAAACCGGGCCATCAAAAGGCGCTCGGCAGGGAGCAAAGAGGCGGCCTTGTCCTTATATTTCTCATAAACAGACTCAAGAGCAGCGGTCCTTGCAGCATCCTTCTCCCGATTCGCCTTTTCAAAAGCAATGACAGCCTCCTGGGGATAGACCCCGGCATAATGCCGGCCAAGTTCTCCGAGCTGGCTTTTGCGTTTGAGTCCATACCAGAGGGCAAATTCGTAATCATTTTTTATCTGCTTCGCAATCACCGCCCAATACCCATACCCGGGTTCAAGAATCAGGTTATTGTAGAAACCGGTATTGCAGGCAGACTCCAAAAGCTTACGGTTCTCTAGCGCATACGCTTCATAATCAGCAATATCAGTCTTGCTGACAAGATTGATTACAGGACTGTCATACCGGGCAAAATCCTCTGCGACCTTCTTGCGGCTCTCCGATGAAAGCTTCCAGTCCATCCGTGACCTTGCCGCAATCCATTTGACGCTGGCATCGTAATAATCCCAATCAAGACGCCTGCTTTCAGCCTCGGACCTGATTTGCTCGAGAGCAGCAACCATATCGGCAGGTTTGTCCGCACGTTCGGCGGACTCGTATTTAGACCAGAGCCTTGCTAGTTCCTGATTAATTCCAAGCATAAGAGACAGTGAAGTCAACATATAGAGTATCTTATTCATAGTCAGTGGTTTAATTATCAAACAAAGGCAGAGCCTCCGCAACGACAAAAGTACTGCCGCCAATATATATGATGCGGTCAGGCTCAAATTCGTTGCATGAAGAGGCCGCAAAAGTTGAATCAGTAGCGGAAGTGGCAGGACCAGCGGCGGAAGACTCAGTCCCTGCAGCAGCGGAAGCCGCACCGGCAGCAAACACAGCTCCGGAAAGCTGTCCAATAGCGGCAGAGACAGTACCGGCATCGCAGAGTCTCAGGTCCGGACGCAGACTCGAGAGCAGACTCAGCAAGCTGGCCGACGGCATAGCCCTCGGAGTATCAGGAGCGACCAGCAGGTAGTCCGCCCACAAAGGAAGCAGATGCGCAATCCCCGCGACATCCTTATCCGCCATCACCCCGTACACGATGCTAACCGGCACGCGTCCACCCCCGGAAAGTCTCCCCAGCCGCTCGAAATTCTCCTTCAGCGCCGGCGGATTATGCCCTATGTCAAATATATAAAGAGAACTTCCCCTTCGCCTGCATTCCCATCTGCCCCGAAGTCCCGTAATGGCGGAGAAACTGCCCCAAACCCGCTGCAAATAAGCCAGTTGACTTTCTATATTTACAGTCGAATTCTCCATTGCAGCAGCAGTTGAGCCGGCCTCATCAGGAGCAGACCCAAAGGCAATGCGGGTATCGCCTTCAGCACCAGAAGCAGACCCGGCAGCAGAGTCAAGAGAGCTGCAAGCCGCAGCAAACAAGTCGGTAAGTTCCCCTGCCGCAGCGACCAGACTCGCAGGTCCCTTATCCCCCTGCGCAAGCAGTTCCAGAGCCGCAATGACGGTCGGCGCATTGAGCCGCGACCAGGCATCGTAAGGCAGATCCGGCAGTGTACGGACCAATTCGTCGGCGAAGAACAGCTCGCTACCCTTTTCCGCCGCGATGCGGGCAAATTCGGGAGCGGTTTCATCGTCGCGGCCGGAAACCAGAGCAGGCACGCCCGGCTTGAAGATTCCGGCTTTTTCCGCGGCAATTTCCTTACGGGAGCCGCCAAGTATCGCACAGTGGTCCAATCCTATGGAAGTAATTATGCTGAGAACGGGATTGACAATATTCGTACTGTCAAGCCTGCCGCCCAGTCCGCACTCCATTACCACGCAATCCGTATCGCTTTGTGCAAACCATAGGAATGCCATTGCCGTCGTTATCTCAAAAAAGCTGTAAGACTGCTCGGGAAGGGCATCGATGATATCAAGGAATTGCATCACCGCCTCGCGAGGAATCATTTCCGAAACGGGAAGTCCGATATCGTCCGGAAAGAGGTCGGGAGCAACAGCAGAAGTGTGGTTTGGAGTAACGGCAGTCTCGGGCAAAGAAAGGCGGAACGGCGGGTTTGCGGCAGGTCCTACAATCTTTATACGCTCCCGAAAATCAAGCATATGGGGAGAAGTATAGAGGCCAACCCGCAAGCCACGGGATGCTAGAAGGGCTGCAAGCAGAGAACTCACGGTTCCCTTGCCGTTGGTACCTGCAACGTGAATGACGGTCAGACGGGACGATGGATTGCCAAGCCGGCTGTCCAGCATCCTGATGGCATCGAGGCCGGGCTTGTACGCCTGCGCGGAAAAACCTGCGCTCTGCACACTCTGGTGCCGTCTGAACAATTCCTCTATCCTCTCGTTATAATTCCGATTCTCCATACCCAAAGATAACAATTATCACATTCTGCACAAAGGCTGGTCAGCGAAAAGTGGCTGCTGTTTGCAGCCTTGAAGATAATACAAAATGCGTGCAAAGAAACAAATAAAGATTCGTAAAACTAAATCTTATGTTTACGAATCTGTATTCCTTTTGTCCTAATAGAATTCTATTTTTGCAAATGTTCAAACTATAACATGAATAAGACTATGAACTACTTTCAAGCAAAACAAAACATCGAGGAGAGAGTATTTGTGGACCTGCTCTCCGATTCGGGATTCAAGGCTGTCTATGCCGATCCGGCAAACAAGCATCTGCTGATAAACTTGCTAAATAATGTACTCCCGGATGATGTGCACGTGAGTGACATCGTAGAGTACAGGGACCGGGAGCAGCAGACCGACACGATTTTCAGTAAAAAGACAATACTGGACCTGGTGTGTCGGGACTCGGCAGGGAACATATTCGGGATTGAGGTACAGAAGAAGGTTGATAAAGACTTTGCTAAACGCTGCGTTTACTATGCTTCCGGGCAGTACCACTCTCAGTTGAGTAGTGGCGGACGCTATTCAGAATTGCATCCGGTGTATGAACTTGCGTTCCTGGAAGAGAAGTATCCTCACAGGGATGAGTCGGAATGGGACAGCGAACACATCGTCTCGCATTACCACCTTACAGAAAAGAGAACAGGAGAGAGTCTATGTTCGACTATTTTCATTATCTTCGCAGAGTTGGGACGCTTTACCAAAAGCGCCGAAGATTGCGTTACGACAAGGGATAAACTGTTCTACTGGTTCAAGCACGCAGGAGACGAGAGGGAAAGTCCATCGTGGCGCGATGACCCAGAGATGCAGGCACTTGTAACGGCTACGGAGATTGCTGCATTCCCAGCGGAGAAGATGGATATTTACATTAAAGACTTTATGACTTTATGAACGAAATGGATATCGAATACCAGAAAGGTATTTGCTACAACGAAGGACGCGAGGAAGGACGCGAGGAAGGAGCCAGGGAAACTGCCGTCAAAACGGCGAGAGCATTGCTGGAAGAAGGTATCTCCGTTGCAGTCATTGCTCGGTGCACGGGATTGACTATTGATGAGGTAGATGGGCTGAAAGGGACCGACAAGGGATAA
>SFJA01000035.1 GCA_004556005.1 Bacteroidales bacterium
ACCTGCACCAGTTCAGATGCCCTGACCGTCGCTGCCGGCAATCTCTACACTGCGCCGGGAGTCGATCCCAAGCCGGAACCTCAGCCGCAGGCCGTGTCGCTCAAGGGAATTCTTCCCGAAGCCTCGGCTCCGTTCAAGACGTCCTGGACGGCTAACGACGAAATTGAACTTGCCTGCTACGTTGACGGAGAGCTTGTTACGGAGGTAGTTCGGCCAAATTCCATTTCCGCTGACGGCAGAACTGCCGAATTGATCTCAGCCGGGGCAATCAAGGAGGGTGCTGAAGCCTATTATGCAGTCCTTCTCGGTACCGGAACGATGGGCTATGGAAACAAAACATGGAGTACTTCCGACCTTTCGAACGATGCTCCTGCTGTTCCTTCGGTCACTGTTGCCAGGACCGTTGACGGCAGCAATGAGCTGAATTTCCAGAATGTGTATTCCTTGCTGCAGTTTGTTGTGGACGAGCCTTCCGCTGCCAGAGTCGAACTCAAAGGCAACGCGGGTGAAGCCATCAGCAAGAATATGCAGGTTTCGTTCAGTTCTTTTGCCGTTAACGGCAGTTCCGTGCCAGCTTTCGAATCGTCGGCCGTTATGTCGCGTGACATTGTTCCAGGTGAACCGGCCTGCTTCGGTCTTTTCCCGGGGCTAAAATTCAACAACGGCTATACACTTTCCGTTTACGACAAGAACGGCAAGCAGATAGGTTATGCCCAGAGCAACGCATATCTCAAAGTTGAGAAAGGTACCGTATATCAGGCTCCTTCATTCTTCATAACCGATCCTTCCGTCAAGACCAAGGGCTTTGACCCAAGCAAGATTGTTGCATCATTCGGCATAGTCAGTGACGTTCACGTAAACGGTACCACCTATGCGGACAAATGGGGCAGGGCTGCGGGGCAGTTAAAGACCAAGGCTCTCGAGCAGGACGAGAACGGTCTGGATGCAATGCTTGTCGCAGGAGACCTCATCGACCAGCCTAACAATACCCAGCTCACACAGTTTAAGTCTGCATTCGAGTCTGTGTTCAACCCGGTCGATGTTCCGCTTATATATACTGTCGGAAACCACGACGTGCCGAATTATCGCTGGTCATCTACCGCCGCTTCGGACGCGACTTATATGAGAAGTGTTCTCGGAGACAGTTATTTCCTCACCGACCTTGATCAGACAATGCGTACCAATTATGAGGCAAGGCATTGTGTGGTAAATGGTTACCATATCTTTGGCGTTACTCCTAACGGCACCCAGCCTATAGTTTATGACCCGGCTGTGCTTACCTGGCTGGACGAACAGCTTGCCGAGGTGACTGCTGCCAATCCGGAGCGTTACGTGATTATCCTTACTCACCCTATGATTGCAAATACCATTTACGGCAGTCTCCTCGGTGAGGCAGATGGAATATGGTATTCGTCTTCGGCACATTATTGGGCGACTTCGGCGCTGACCACCATTCTTAATAAGTATCCTCAGGTTATGGTATTTGGAGGACACCTCCACTTCCCGCTTAACGACCCGAGAAGCGTATGGCAGGATAATTTCAGCGTATTTGGTTGCGCATCAGTGCGTTATATGGCGATAGAGAATGGCCGCTACGAGAATATGAAGTCTGCAACCGTGATGAAGGACTGCGAGCAGTTCTCTCAGGGCAACCTGCTTCAGTTCGATGCCAGCGGCAATTTCCGTCTGCTCAGGATGGACTTTTACAATAATGCCGTGATAGGGGAGCCGCTCTCTTCCGATTATCCGACAGCCGACAAGGCTCACCTTGCCAAGTATAAGCATTCTTCACGCTCACTCATCAATGGTGCGCCGCAGCTCAGTACATTTGATGTCAACATAGCTCAGGACGGATCGGCAACTGCGGTTTGGGCTGCAGGAAGCGATGACGAATTTGTCCATCATTATGTGCTTAGCCTCAAGAAGGACGGCAGCGTCGTCAAGACCTGGAAGCATCTGGCAGACTTTTACCTTTATCCTCTGCCTTCTCAGATGAAGACAAGCTGGAGCCAGTCTCTCGGAAGTCTTGAGGATGGCAAATACGAAGTTGAACTAGTTGCCTATGACAGTTGGGATGCGCAGAGCAATGTGCTGACAAGAACTGTATCCGTAGGCGCACGCACGGAGAAGAATTGGTCCGACGATGCTGCCGGATCTAAGACGCTCAGTGCTGGAAGCGGCTCGGTTTCATCTGATTGGCTCTCATATTCCGATGGTCGTGTCAGCTGGACTGCAAATGAGAGCGGAAAGCCGCGAGTTGCGTCCATAAGCCTGCCTGACGGAACGGTTTATCAGCATACACAGCTCTCTGTGCAGGATTTCAAAGGCTCATGGACTTTGAACTCCAGCCAATTTGGCGGTCGTGGCAACTATTTCAGCCGCAATGCTAAGGCTTCCACTGTAGTGACTGTCGGCGATCCTCTGAGTACCGAAAAGCTTGTCTTTGGTACGGAAGAGATTGCAAACAACCTCGGTATCAGGGGAATGGCTGCAAATCTCGTTATGGATGCCTGTGTAATGATCGATTATGCCGGGCAGACGGTGCGACTCGGACTCTTTATGGATGGCCGCAAGGCTCAGAAGATAACTGAAGGAGCTCTTAAAGATACTTACGGAGCCTTCCTTGCTGAACTTGAAGGTTCAAACTGGGGTCAGTACGAGTTCGGAAGGACCGATCTTGGCGATCCGGATTATGACTGGCTCTGGATGACGACAAGCATTGGCAACGGAAGCATTGAGGCTAAGTATCTTCCTCATACACAGAAGATAAGCTCTAAACATTCATACAAGAGAGACACCATCATAGGCATTGAGGTGATGAACTTCACTTCCGAGTCTGCAGATGAAGCTTCCCTTGTTCGCAGTACTTCTTCCAAAAATACCGAAAGCGGTGCTTACCAGGCCGACTGGATTACCATCTATCAGGCCAATTACGGCACGTCTGACGCCAACGGTATGAATCTAATCAGAAATTAATCCATAATCATTATCAACTATTAACTATCATCACAATGAAGAATCAACTTCTCAAAACTCTCTTCTTGGCAGTTGTTGCATTGTTTGCAATCAACGCGTGCGGGCCAAAAGAGCCTGATTACGGAGAACCTGCTGTTAAGGCAAGTCCTGCTTCTTTGGAGTTCGGGGTTGAAGGCGGTTCAAAAACCGTTTCCCTTACTGCCACGGTCAAATGGACCGTATCTTCCAGCCAGACCTGGGTTACTGTTGAGCCGCTGAGCGGAGACCCTTCCAAGGAAACTCAGACGGTTACTG
Organism: Bacteroidales bacterium; assembly: GCA_004556005.1. Classification (GTDB taxonomy): domain Bacteria; phylum Bacteroidota; class Bacteroidia; order Bacteroidales; family UBA932; genus Cryptobacteroides. Next base: position 3,271 of record SFJA01000035.1, read on the forward strand.
TTACGGTCACCGCAAACGACAATCTCGAGCGTGAAGCCGAACTGGTATTCTCCTGCCTGGAAAACAAGCTCAAGTCAGTCGTAAAGGTAAGTCAGGCAGCATATGTCCCTGCTGAGGTTCAGGACAAGACTGCTGCACAGTTCCTTGCTGCTTCTGATACCTACAAGTATCAGAAAGTGAGACTTTCCGGCGTTGTCAAGAGCCTCAAGAGCGATGGCTCTTTCTCTCTCAAGGACGAGAGCGGCAGCGTTACCGTTGCAGGCCTCAGCGCATCTGAGGTTCCTTATGGCACCGAGGGAGGAAAACTTTCCAACGTTGCCGAGCGTGACGCCGTTACCATTGTTGGTTACCGTGTTGATGTTGATGGCAAGGCTCAGCTCAAGTATGGCTGGCTCGAGAGCGTTACCCCATATTCGGAGCCTGATCCTAACTCAGTTGCTACACGGACGTTCCCTTGTACTTTCGACTACACCAATGCCGAGAACGGAGTCGTTGTGAACAACCCTGTTTTCCCTTATGACCTCGAGTCTGTATGGTCCTGGTCTTCAAATGGCTGGACAGCATCAGGATACAAGAACAAGAGCTACACCACCGAGAGCTGCCTCTACACTGAAAAGGTTGACCTCAAGGGAGCAAAGAAGCCGGTATTTGCGTTTGAGCACGTATTGACCAACTTCAACAATTATCTTGCTGCAAGACAGGAGACTTCCGTTTGGATCAGCAAGGACGGTGGCGAGTGGACCAAACTTCCTGTTTCGGCATATTCATATCCTAACGAGGAAGAATACGCCAAGGGTGACATCATCCCTTCAGAGAGCATTTCTCTCGAGGATTACATCGGTTCCGTAGTTCAGTTCAAGTTTACCTATACCAGCAAGGAAGACTCCGAGGCCGGTACCTGGCAAATCAGAAAGGTTTCAGTAACGGCTAACGAGGAACCTGACCAGCCGGAAAACTCTACCGGTACAGAAGACTATAACAAACCGGATTGGGAGTGGAACAAGTAATCTATAAATCGTTTTGAAAATGAAAAAGTTATCATATATGATCCTTGCAGCTGCGACAGTCTTCGGCTTCGCTGCCTGCACCGTGAATGAACTTTCTCCTATCGAGACTCCTGTCAGGACACTCCGTACATTCACTTGCGGATTTGATGAAGAGACAAAGACATCCATCAACCGTCAGGGTAAGACTCTCTGGTCGGAGGGCGACAAGATTCTCCTTACTAACGGTACTGAAAGTGATACCGTTATCGTTGATGCTCTCTATGCGGGAGAGAAGTATTGTGAGTTCACTACAGCTCTCGAAGGCACTCTCTATGCAGTATATCCTTACAATGTATGCGATTCCGTAACAACGGAGGGCAAAATCATTGTGAACGTTCCTTCGACACAGAACGGTACTTTCGGTTCTGCAAACATCGCCTGCGCCGTTGCTGATGATGCTGCCAGGAAGATAAGTCTGAGGAACGTGACTTCTGTGCTGAAATTCAAGGTTCCTGCAATTACTGACGCTCCTGTCGTTTTTGCTTCGGTCAATGCAAATGAAAACAGCCTTTCCGGCCCTGTTTCCGTTTCCTTCGCAGGCGGAGAACCGGTCGTTGAAGCCGTAGAAAACGGAACTTATTTCTCAAACGTATCAGTACAGGTGGGCGGTTCCGCCGGTGACTTCTATGTTTCAGTAATCCCTGGAACATATTCCGCCGGATTCAACCTTACCGCAGCAACCCTCGACCTTCAGCACGCTTCTGAAACCAAGGCCACCGTATCTGACAAGGAACTCAAGGCAAACGACCTCTTCGACCTCGGAAAGATCGGTGAAGACCTCAAGCCTATGGGCGGTGACGGTTCAGCCGAGAATCCTTACCAGATCAGCACTATTGGTGAGATGGTTGTTCTCGCTTATACCGTAAACGAAGGCAATTCTCTCAAGGAAAAGCACTTGAAGTTGGTTGCCGACATTGCGGGCGTTTCCCTGCCAGTCGGTACCTATGACAACAAGAACGGCGTTTACAGAGCATTTCAGGGCGAATTCGACGGCAATGGCAAGAAAGTTACCCTTGCTATGAACAACCGTCTCGAAGGCCGTGGAACAGGTCTCTTCGGATACATCAAAGATTCTGCATATGTGCACGACCTTACTGTTGAGGGTTCCGTAGCTTCAGTTTCAAATTATACAGGTGCTGTTGCCGGTGTTGTCAATGCTGGTACAGGTGCCAGATTCGAGCGCGTAGTCAACAAGGCAAACGTTACTTCTTCTGCCGCTTATGTCGGTGGTATCGCCGGCTATGCCGATTCGGGATCCAATTCAAATCTTCAGTTTGAGTCCTGCGAAAACCACGGTAACATCGTTTCAGCCAATTCTCACGTCGGAGGTCTGATTGGTTACGCCAAAGCTCTTACAGTCAAGAGTGGTATCAATACCGGTACTGTAGAAGGTACAACCAATGTAGGTGGAATCACCGGTTATACCTATACGTCAAACCTCTATGACTCAAAGAACAGCGGTTCAGTTTCAGCTTCCGGATCAGGTGGCTCTTTCCTTGGTACTACCAGTGGACAGTACGGCAAGGCAACCTGGCTTGCAGGCGCTGCAGGTATTTCTGCCTACGGTCAGAACGTGTATCTCAAGAGATGTGAGAACAGTGGAAGCATTTCAGGTGTCAACAAGACAGGCGGTCTTGTGGGAAGCCTTTATTGGGGAAATGTCATCAACTGTGTCAACAATGGCGCGGTATCGGTTTCTCAGGATGCGGCCGGTGGAATAGCCGGTTGGATTGCAACCCAGGCAATGGTTTACGGATGCGTGAACAAGGGAACCATTACAACAACACGTTATCAGGCTGCTGGTATTGCTGGCAACGTTCAGAGCTGGCATGCAAATAATGCTGCGATGATCACCATACGCAACTGCCACAATGAGGGAGAGGTTGTCGTAACGAGCGGAAATGCTGCAGGTGGTATCATAGGTTACACCTGGGTTATGAACAATGTTGCCCGTGTTGATGTGGTCAGCTGTACCAACAAGGGCTACGTTCACGCCCCTCAGCACGCTTCAGGTATTGTAGGTTGCTATGGCCGTTATTCTAACTGGAGCCGTCTCAACATCTGGAACTGTGAGAACCACGGCCATATCCACGCCAATCAGGGTGTCGGAGGTATCTTCGGTTCGGCTCTTGCATATACGAAGAGCCAGGGTGTGTTTATTTACAACAGTCTGAATGCAGGTAATATCACCTATACTGATGCAGCAAAGAAGGACCCTAATGCCGGAGGTATCGCAGGTTATATAAATAACGGTTCAAACGGATGGCTTGAGAACTGCTGCAATACAGGTGTTGTCGGTCCTGTTGCCGCTGAGGATGGAACCGTTCCTGCACCGGTTGATGGCGCCAATGTCGGAGGCATCATCGGATACAACGCTACTGCCCAGGGTCATATTTACAATATGTATAGCCTTGAAGGTAAATGTCCAAACCTTTGGGGTCCTGCCTCAAAGGCTTTCCAGAGCCATAATAACTGTGCAGTATTTGATGCCGAGGGTAAACTTCCTGATCTGGTGACGGTGGACTCCAAGCCTTATGCCACTACTCTTGATGCTCTCAATGCGTGGGTCGTTGTAAAGGGTTCACTTTTCGGTGTTGATTATCTTAAGTGGGCTGCGCCTAACACATTCATCTACCCTTCATACACTGATGAGATAGACCTTGGCAACGGATTCGATATCGAAAACGGTGGTGAGATTTAATAAATGAGGAGGATAAATATTATGAAAAATAGAATACTCGGTTTATTTGCACTTGCCGCTGTATTTTCCGGCTGTGCTGTAGAAGTCGATCCGACTCCTGCTCCAGTAAAGGAAGAAGGCAAGTTCGTGATTGAAGCTACAATAGGACAGGATACCAAGCTCGGCTACACTGAAACGGACAAAGGCTACAGCGCCACGTTCACCAGTTCCGAGGTGATTTCGGTATTCTTCTACGGTGAGGGCAATGCTCTCGTGGGCAATTGTGACCTCCCTATTGATTACTACTCTATTTCTGATGACGGCAAAAAAGCCAAGTTCGTCATCACCAAATTCTCTGTTCCTGAAGGGGCTACCAGACTCGGCGCCTATATACACTCGGGTTCAGCGGTCAGCTATGCCAAAGACAGTATTGCGGTTGACCTCTCGGTTCAGAATACCTTGGCTGATGCACAGGGTCGCCACATCCTCTTCGGAACCAGTCAGGTTGCCGATATAAAGACTGAGAACGGTGTGTCAGTCGCCAAGGTGAATTTCGGATACAAGACTTCTCTTCTCCGCTTCAATGTCAAGCTCAATAACTTCGTTCCTATGACAAATGCTGTCATCACCATTTCCGGTGAAGGCATACACAACAAGCCCGTTGTGGCAAACGGTGAACTTCTGGCTTCATCAGAGAAGGGATCGATCGTGCTTAAACCGGCATCTGTCAACAAGGACGACTCTACTTTCGTAGCTGTTGCATGTGTATGGGCTGCCGACAACTTCAAGGATGCCAAGATTGTAGTTGAGAACGATGAGGAGACTTTCGAGGCCGCGCTTGAACTCAAGAAGGAGACTTTCGAGGCCGGTAAGGTTTATGATGTAACGAGAACTCTCACCGTAAAGCCAAGGACCATCATTCTTTGGAAAAATGATGAAGCCGGTTCAATGGAATTCCCTATGGGTGCCGGCCAGAACATCTCCTCTGACTTCCTCAGCTATGCTGACGGCAAGATCGCATGGACGGAAAATGCCACCGGCAATCCACGTACCGCATCCCTCAGCTTCGAAAGTGGAGCAAGTGTTGTCATAACCCAGCTCGCACCGGCAGATTTCAAGGCATCCTGGACATTAGTTGCCAAGGCATTTGCAAATCCTGGAGCGGCGATTGCTGCAGCCGATCCTGCCACTGTGGCTCTTGACCCTGTTGCGGCTCGCGTAAGCACGCCTCTTACTGCCGCTGATGGTGTTGAATATACCAATACTTTCGGTCTTACCGGTCTTTGTGGCAGCGCAGTCCTTGATGTATGCGCAGTTGTGGACTATGAGAATCAGGTTGCTAAGATAGGTCTCTTCCTCGATACACGTGAAGGAGCAGGACAGGAAGTGAACGGCAAGCTGGTTGTCTTCTATCCTGGACTTGCCACCATCAGCGCAACGGCATGGGGCAAGCCTTGGTTATTTGCAATTCCTGAACAGGGCAATCCTGACTACTCATATATCTGGTTCACTGCAAAAGAGGATCTCAAGACCTTCGTTTACAAGAACAGGACGAGCGCAGATATTCCGCTTCAGATTCTGACACAGTATTCTGACGCTTCTATGAATGCAGTCATAGGCTTCGGTGTCGGTATCACCAGCGACAGTACCATTGGTGCGGGTTCATTTAGTACTTATAGCAACTTCTTCCAGATTAACCCTTCCGGTTATGAGGGAATGACTCTCATCAAAAAGTAATAGCATTATTCTAATGATCCAGGCCGACTGTCTCTGATGGCCGGCCTGTTTTTAACAATAATTTATGACATTCAAACGAATCATTTTATCTGTAGCGGCTGCTCTGCTCGGAGTATCCGCGTCGGCGGTCACCTACGGCTCCGACGTTACCATCTCAAAGGAAGTCCTGCGCGACAAGATGCTTGGTGGGTGGGCCGGACAGGTTATCGGATGTACGTACGGCGGTCCGACAGAATTCAAATGGGCCATACCTATCCACAAGTACATCGACATCAGCTGGAATCCGGGCGATGTCGAGTACAGATACAACAACACTCCGTATCTGTATGACGATATCTATATGGACCTGACCTTCGTCGAGGTCTTTGACCGCAAGGGTCTGGATGCCAAGGTCGAGGACTTTGCCGATGCGTTCGCGCACGCCAAGTATCATCTCTGGCACGCTAACCTGCAGGCCCGCTACAACATTCTGCAGGGCATTATGCCGCCTGCTTCGGGTCACTGGGAAAACAACCCGCACGCCGACGACCTCGACTTCCAGATCGAGGCTGACTATGCCGGACTTATGGCTCCCGGTATGGTCAACGCTGCATCATACTACTGCGATGACATTGGTCATATGATGAACTATGGCGACGGATGGTACGGAGGAGTCTATGTGGCTGCGATGTATGCACTCGCCTTTGTAAGCGATGACGTTGAGTTTGTCGTGAAGGAAGCGCTCAAGACCATTCCTAAGGGAACCAAATTCCGCAACGCGATGGAGGACGTCATAGGATGGTACGAAAAGTATCCGGAGGATTGGAATATCTGCTGGGCCCTTGTCAATGACAGACACGGCTTTGACATAGGTTGTCCGGAGGGCGTTTATCGCGAATACAACATCGATGCAGTCATCAACAGCGCTTACATACTCATAGGCCTGCTTTACGGTCAGAAGGACTATTTCAAGACCATCGACATTTCATGCCGCTGCGGCGCCGACTCGGACTGCAACCCTGCCTCTGCTGCCGGAATTCTCGGAACGATGATCGGATACAGCAATATCCCGAAGTACTGGACAGACCCTCTCATCCCTGTGATTGACAGACCGTTCCCATTCACTTCCACTTCTCTTAACCGTGCTGCCGACCTGTCTTTCAAACAGGGTCTCGAGGTCATCACCCGCAATGGCGGCAAGGTAGGGGAGAACGATGTGACCATCAAGGTTCAGGCCCCGGAACCGGTACGCTATGAGCAGAGTTTCGAAGGTCACTGGCCGGTTGAACTCAGGAACATAGGCCGCAAGATAGCCGATGTCGGCACCATCTCGTTTGACGGTAACGGTATCGTTGTCCGCAGCCGCCTCGACAAGCCGAGGGGATACAAGGAAAAATACACTGCCGAGGTCGAAATCTACATAGACGACCAGCTCGTTCAGGTAAGCAAGCTCCCGTTCTACGGCAACGGCACGGCAACCGAAGTGTTGTACAAATACAATCTTCCAGTATGCCATCATAACGTCCGTATGAATTGGCGAAACCCTAAGGAAGGCCTCAACATCACCATACACAGCGCCATTATCTACTCTGATGCCCCGCGTCTCAGCTATCACGGCGGAGACCAGCTCCGGGTGGCAAGTTTCAACAACCAGTGCGAGAACGAGTATCATCCTTGGGCTGACAGGGCTGACAGGGTCACCCGACTGTTCAATGATATGGATTGGGACCTTGTAGGTATGCAGGAACCTTTCTGGGCTCAGATGCAGGATATGGAAAAGGCCCTGCCTCAGTACGGCTGGGTCGGCTGCTCTACCGACGGAAAGAGGGAGAACGGCAAATACCACTACAACTCCATCTTCTACCTCAAGGATCGCCTCGAAGTGCTTGACAACGGGCAGTTCTGGTTCTCGAAGCGCCCTTCTTCAAAGGGTTCCAAGAGCTGGGACAGTCATACTTCACGCTTCTGCGTGTGGGCCCGTTTCCTCGACAAGCGCAGCGGAAAGGAGTTCTACTGCTTCAACGCACACTTCGACCACAAGGGCGAACAGGCCCGCCAGGAAAGCGCTAAGCTGCTGCTCAAGAAGATAGGGGAGATTGCAGGCGACGTTCCGTTTGTGGTAACCGGAGATTTCAACACCGTAGAGGACAGTCCTGCATACAACATCCTCGTGGACGGCGGCCTTAAGGACAGCTGGTCGGCTTCTCCGTATCGTATCGGCAGCCTGATTGCCTCCTGGAACGACTGGAAGCCTGCCCGCAAACTTGAAAAGCCGGGCAACTTCGACCACGTCTTTGTATCCGAGGGTAGCGATGTCATCAGCTGGCGCCTTATAACCAGGGAGTATGACGGACAGACACCTTCCGACCATTATCCGATATACATTGAGTGGAAATTCTAGACCAGATTCAATCCCGTATTATGAAAGTCCTCAAACAATTAGCAATTTCTATCCTGCTGCTCTGCGCCCTGGCTTTGCCGGGCGTGGCAGCAGGTGTATCTTCATCCGAAATCTATAGCCAGTTCCACACCCCGCAGGACCGCTACAGGCCTTTCGTACGCTGGTGGTGGAACGGTGACAAGGTTGAGGCCGAGGAACTTGTGCGTGAGCTGCACCTTCTCAAGGAAGCCGGAATCGGAGGCGTCGAGATCAATCCCTTGAGTGGCTCAGCGATGAGTGGATCGATATGCTGCAGGTTGTGTTTGACGAAGCTGAAAAACTTGGCATGACCTGCGACCTTATCGTAGGTTCGGGCTGGCCTTTCGGTTCTGAAACCCTCCCTCGCGAAGAAAGGGCGGAGGTTTTGCTCACCCTTGCGCAGCCGGTCGAGTCAGGAAAACTCTTCGAAATGTCCAAATTCCACATTTTCAAGGAATTGGATCCGGGAGTCTCCGTGACCAACACCCGCCGCATCCCTCATCTCGTACAGGCTCTCCTCGTACCAGACCCTATCAGCAGCCTCGATCAGGCCATCGACGTGACCGACAGGTTCGTGGACGATGTAATCAGCATCGATGTCCCTGCCGAGGGCAAGTGGCAGTTCTATGCAATGGTGCGCTACGAGTCCTTTGCCTGCGTGATCAATGGTGCTCCGGGTGCAGCCGGCTCCATACTTAACCACATGGACGCCAAGGCTGTACGCAAGTATCTCGACCATATGAACGGCGCCATCGAGGCCAAACTCGGTCCTCTCAGCAAGCACCTGAGGGCGTTTTTCGTTGACAGTATGGAGCTCGAAGGCACCAACTGGACAGGCGATTTTGCGGAAGAATTCTTCCGTCGCCGTGGTTATGACCTGACTCCGTGGCTGCCGTTCACGATGTTCAAGGTCGGCCGCCTGGGTGACGTGCTCGACTTTGACTACGGTGCAAAGAAGGAGGGTGAATTTGCAGAGCAGGTGCAGAGGGTACGTTTCGACTTCGAACTCACCAAGGCTGAACTGCTGCACGAGCGATTCACTACCGTTTATACCCAGTGGTGCCGTGACAATGGCGTCAAGTCGCGTATGCAGGGCTACGGCCGCGGATTCTTCCCGCTCGAAACCTCCCTGCTGCTGGACATCCCGGAAGGTGAGTCCTGGACCACCAACTGGCTGCGCCACCGCATAGGCGAGGAGATGGGGGACGAAGACTACCGCCGTGGCCGCGGCTACACGATGATTGACAAGTACGTATCGTCCGCCGCGCACCTGCAGGGCAAGCGCCTCGTCAGCGCCGAGGAAATGACCAACACCTACAAGGTCTTTACAACTTCGTTGGAATTTCTCAAGAACGGCAGTGATATGGCTGCGTTTTCCGGAATTACCCATTCCGTCTGGCACGGATTCAACTACTCCCCGCAGGATGCGCCGTATCCGGGCTGGGTGCAGTACGGAAGCTTCTATAACGAGAACAATACCTGGTGGCCTTATTTCAGGCTGCTGAACGACTACCGCGCGAGGATGAGCAGCGTGCTTCAGAATGTCGATATGTACACGGATATCTGCATTCTTCCGGCAAACTACGATATGTGGGCCGAAATGGGCGTGCAGACCGAACCGTTCCCGGTAAAGCTCAATGTGCCATATACCTCTCTCATCTGGGAGGCAGTGCACAAGTGCGGAGGCGGGGCTGACTATGTCACCGACATCATACTCAACGACTGTGAGGTAAGGAAGGGCAAACTCTGCTACGGGCCTAAGCAGTACGGAGTCATCTTCCTTCCTGAAGTGAAGAGCATTTCTCCGGAAGCCCTCGGCAAGCTGGTCGAAATGGCAAGGCAGGGCGGAAAGGTATTCAGCGTTGGCTGTGCTCCGAGCAAGTGTCTCGGTTTCAAGGATTACGAAAAGAGGGACGCGCAGATTGCCGCTATGGTAAAGGAACTTGAGGCTACAGGCAATTTTGTCGTGCTCGAGAATCCTGCGGACGGCGCGTATCTCGAATGGTATCAGGACCTTATGGCACAATACAAGTTGCCTCATGCCATCACCGTATGCTCACCTGACAGATTCCTGCTTCAGAACCGCTATATTGGCGATGACAAGTCCGAGTACTTCCTTTTTGCCAACAGCCATCTGAGCGAAGCGCGTGAAACCGATCTCGTATTCCCACGCAGCATAAGCGGTGGCAGAAATGCCTGGATATATGATCCTGCAACGGGTGAGCGTTTCCGCATCAGACTCGACGGCGGCAAGTATCATCTCAGACTCGGCCCTTCCCAGACGCTGCTGATAGTATTCAACAAGGAAAACGGCGGAAGCGAATGGCAGCCGGTACCTTCGAAGGGAGCCGGAACGCGTGAGCTCCGAGGCTGGGAACTCAGTCTGCACCACAAGCATCTGGATTGGACTCAGACCGACAAGATGGACAGGCTCGTGGACCTCAAGGATACCGAGAAGTGGAAGAACTTTATGGGTGATGTTACATACAAGACTACCGTGAAACTTAGCGGGGCCAATCTTCCTCGCTATATCAATCTCGGCAAAGTGGCTGACATTGCTGAACTCACAGTGAACGGCCAGCCTTGTGGAGTCGCCTGGTACGGTGAAAGGACATTTGACCTCAAGGGTCTCCTTCACGATGGCGAAAACACCATCGAGGTCAAGGTTACCACCCTTATGGGCAACTACATCACCACTTTCACTGACAATCCTGTAGCCAAGCGTTACCTCCACCGCCGTAACCAGCCACTCGTGCCGGCCGGTCTCATCGGTCCTGTGGAACTGTACAGGTAGCACTTTCCATATTGCCGGAGGCGCTTTGCACAGCTGCATCCGGAAATCATAAAGAGCGGGAGCGACAGACTATTTGTTCTGCCGCTCCCGTTGGTTTTGTCATCAATAATAGTACAGTTCGCCGCAGCAGTTCTGCCACAATCCCTTCCTGATGTCTTCGGGCTTCATCATAAAGTAGTACATCCCGCAGTCATAGAACCTCAGGCCCCAACGATCATCCTCATCAATCTGCAGCAGACTTATTTTTCCCGGATGCTGCTCCCTCACCTCGTCCTGCAGAGCCTGTCCCAGCAGGATCAGACCGTCCCCGACTTCTTTATCCATTGCTTCGAAACTCATAGCCTCGGACTCCGCAAACACGCTTTCGTCCGTTCCTGCCCAATATAGTTCGTACGGACTCAAGCCATCTTCCTGTCTGGAATAAATCACGACCGGGTCATCGTGATAGTCCAGGGGCGAATCGGTATTGCCGATAAAATAATCTATGGGCGCAAAGAAATACAGCATCCCTTCGTGAGGAAGCAGGTTCTCCGTATCGAGACCGGCAATGTCGCGACACCTTATCTGGCATACGAACGTCAGCGGCTCGTCATAGCTCTCACCGTCTGCAGTAACCCTCACGCAAGGGTAGGGAATGTCTTCCGGAAGGTCAGGCGCTCCCCACCAGTGACTCTTCCCGACAAGATTAGCGTCCGATACAAACGTATTGATTCTTATAGCCATACCTAATCCTCCATATTTTGCTCATACAAAATGCTCTCGCCTGCAAAATCCGTGCACTTTATAACGCCCGAATAATTTGCATATTCCCCGAATACTTTTCATCTTTGCAGGATGAAAAAGAAACTGATACTTGCGCTTGCAGCCTGCCTGCTTGCGGTCATTTGCCCTGCACAGGTCAGCAACATCGACTGGACCTGGTCTGTAGTCAAAACTTCCGAAGACGCCTGCACGGTACAATTTTCCGGCAAGATTGCCCCCGGCTTCCATACCTACTCGGTCAAGGACGAATTGTCCCCGACCGAGTTTCTGGACCCTGTCCTGAAGGACGCCGAATTTGCCGGTCCTCTCCGCGAACTGGGCACGCCCTCCGAACTGGACGGGTCCCTGGTCTTTGAGGGCAGCATCACTCTCGAGCAGGACTTCCTGCTCACCGGACCCGACGCGTCCTTCTCCGGAAGCCTCTTTGCAAATACCTGTGATGATGGCAGTTGCGTTCCGAGCTATCTCGATTTTGAGATATCACTTGCACCGGCTGAGAAACTCAGTACAGTGACTGCTCAAAGCACCGAAAGCAGCAAGTCGGGAAGCATCTGGTCGCTGATTCTAGAGGCCATTCTCTGGGGCTTTGCGATGCTCCTGACCCCTTGCGTGTTTCCTATGGTGCCGATGACGGTATCGTTCTTTATGAAGGGCTCCGGGAGCCCGGCGGCAGGACGCTTCAAGGCCTGCATGTACGGACTCTTCATCGTGCTGCTATACACAGTCCCTATCTCGCTTATCATCCTGCTGACCAGACTTTTGGGAGGCGCCACTGTCACTGCCGACATATTCAACTGGCTGGCAACCCACTGGCTCCCGAACATCATATTCTTCATAGTCTTTATGGTCTTTGCGGCATCATTCTTCGGTGCATTCGAGATTGTCCTGCCGTCCAAATGGACAAATGCCGCTGACAAGAACAGCGACCGCTCCGGACTCGGAGGAGTATTTTTCCTTGCCCTGACCCTCGTCCTCGTCAGCTTCAGCTGCACCGGACCTATTGTCGGCACCGTCCTTATCAAGTCCACTCAGGGCGAATTCTGGGCTCCGATGGTGACCATGCTTGCCTTTTCGCTGGCATTTGCCCTGCCGTTCACGCTGCTGGCATTTTTCCCGTCGCTTATCAAGAAGGTCCGCAAGAGCAGCGGAAGCTGGCTTGGTTCCGTCAAGGTAGTGCTCGGTTTCATTGAACTTGCACTCGGAATGAAGTTCCTAAGCACTGCCGACCAGACCTATCACTGGGGCTTGCTCGACCGCGAGGTTTATCTTGCAATCTGGATAGTAATCTTCTCTCTCTTAGGCTTTTACCTGCTTGGTAAGATTTGCTTCAAGCACGAGGAAAAGGTGGAAAGCATTGGCGTGACACGCCTTGCGCTTGCCATAGCGGTCCTTTCTTTCGTAGTCTATCTCGTCCCGGGAATGTGGGGCGCTCCGCTCAAGGCCCTCTCTGGCTATCTTCCCCCTGTCAGCACTCAGGATTTTGTACTTGGAGGCACTCAGGCAGGCAATGTGGAAGGGGCGGATTCTGGCAGTGCTTCGGCAGCAGGAAATCAGCTTTCTGAGGGGATGGCAAACCGCTATGGGCTTGAACTTCCGCTCGGTCTCAAGGGCTATTTTAATATAGATGAAGGACTTGCAGCTGCCCGGCAGGCCGGGAAACCTCTTTTTGTAGATGTTACAGGACACGGCTGCGTCAATTGTCGTGAGATGGAGGCAAGGGTTTGGAGTGACCCGCAGGTGCTGAGTCTGCTTGCAAATGAGTACGTGATTGTTGCCCTGTATAATGACGATAAGCAGAAACTTCCTGAGTCCGAATGGGTTACTGATAGCGTAAGCGGAAAGGTCTATAAGGATCTCGGCAGGGTCAATTCCTATATTGCCCGCACGCGCTGGGGTGTCAATGCGCAGCCTAATTATGTTCTGCTGGCGCCTGACGGGACTCAGCTGCTTCCTGTCCGCGGGTATGACCTGTCAGTTGAGGGCTTTGTAAAGTTCCTCAATGATGGACTTGTAGTTTTCAGGACTCGCGCTGAATAAATCGGTTCCCGAGATAACAGGCAAGATATCCAATCAGCAATCCTGCGGCGAGTCCGAATGCAAAACCGCATATCACGTCACCGAGGAAGTGCTTGCCGACAAATACGCGGCTGATACCTACAAGTATGGCCCAGATGAATATGCAAATGCCGTAAGTGTTATGCTTGCGGCTTTTGTCCATTCTGAAGCACATCAGCGAGCAGGCTGCAAAGCCCATCGCATTGGCGGCGTGGGCGGAAAAGAATCCGTACAGGTTGCGTGCGCCGGCCCTTTCCAGGATGTGGAGACCACGACTGATCATCTCGCCGTCCAGGCAGGGCCTTAGCCTTTGCACTGAGTCCTTGAATAGGTTGCAGGTCTGGTCGCATACGACTATGCAAAGCACGCAGGCGAGCAGTGCAACCAGTGCCTTTTTCCAGCCAAGGCGGTAAAAGAACATTACGAGCACTGCGAGATAGAGTATATACCATATCTCCTTGTTAGAAAAGACCATCCAGACACTGTCGCTTATCGGCGAGTGCAGTGAATTGATAGCCAGCGTGATATCCTTGTCGAAGTGGTGGGCCTCCTGGATGAATTGTACTAAAGTCAGAATGGTTTCCATTTATGGCGGTTGTTGCTGCGGGTTTGCTGTGGGGCGATTATTGCTGGAGGGCCTTCCAGAGTTCGTCCTTGAGTTTGTCGAGTCCCTGTCCGTTTACCGCCGAGATAAATATGTGCGGGATGCGCTTCGGCAGATGCCGGGCGAGTTCCTTTTCTATCTCTGAATCGATGATATCGCACTTCGTAATCGCGAGAATTCGTTGTTTGTCAAGCAGTTCCGGATTGTACATCTTGAGCTCTTCAAGCAGGGTCTTGTAGCTTGCGTTGATGTCGTCTTCCTCGCAGCTCACCATAAAGAGCAGTACGCTGTTTCTTTCGATATGCCTAAGGAAGCGAGTTCCTATGCCCTTTCCTTCGTGCGCGCCTTCTATGATGCCCGGTATGTCAGCCATTACGAAAGACCTGCCGTCGTGGTATTTGACTATGCCCAGATTCGGCTCCAGGGTGGTAAACGCATAATTGGCAATCTTAGGCTTTGCCGATGTGATGCTGGCCAGCAGGGTGGACTTGCCAGCATTCGGGAACCCGACCAGGCCCACGTCCGCAAGCAGCTTGAGCTCAAGCACAAATACGCCTTCTTCCCCGTCTTCTCCCGGCTGCGCGTAACGCGGCGTCTGGTTGGTAGGGGACTTGAAGTGGTCGTTGCCCCAGCCTCCACGTCCGCCGCGACAGAGAATCTTTTCTTCACCGGCTTCCATCATATCGAAGAGCACCTCGCCCGACTCCCCGTCCTTAACGACAGTCCCGACAGGAACGTCCAGATAGATGTCCGTGCCGTTCTTGCCCTTCATCAGCGCCGCTCCGCCCTTCTCCCCGTCATCCGCCTTGATGTTCTTGCGGTATTTAAGGTGAATGAGTGTCCAGAACTGAGGGTTGGCCCTGAGAATAATGTGACCGCCTCTGCCGCCGTCACCTCCGTCCGGACCGCCCTTCGGAATGTATTTTGCCCTGTGCAGGTGCATGGACCCCGCCCCTCCGTGCCCGGAAGAGCAATATATCTTTACATAGTCTATGAAGTTCGAATCGGCCATATCTGTTTAATTATCAGTAATTTGGTTTATGTCTCAAAGTGCTCGTGCAACAGATATGCAACAAAGTTGTTTTGTTGCATGGACTTTGGTTTGATACGGTCAATTTCCGCATCTCATTAATCTAATATGCAAAGATAATGAAAATCACTGACTATGGTACACGCAAATATGGTGGAAAACGGCAATCTGTTCTCGGCTCATAGGCGGGACCACGCCGATGGTGGCTATCTCAAGCTATGGATTCCCGAGTCCCCAAACGCCTCTGCCTCGCCTGGATTACTCGATGCCAAATTCGAATGACTTGTCGTACTCCCTGAGTATGGACATCTTTACGGTTCTTTTGCTGAGGTTAAACACCTCTGACCACTGGGTAAAGCCGGTGCTCAGTTCGCTTTCCGGACCTTGTGCAACTTTACGCAGGAGCTCCATCGCCTGAGAAGAATCTAACTTGTAGTTGCTTGCAGCGAGATTGGCGCTCAGGATATTGTAGCGGTCCTTTCCGTGCTTCGAGTGCAGGCTTCCGTCAGGGGAGTCGGACATGGAAGGGGAAGCGTAGAAATTGGTTACAAAGCGCCATGCGTCTTTTCCCTTGAGCACTTCCATCTTGGTAGGATACTCGTCGCTGTCGAGAGGATCGTTCTTGACATATTCTACTATAGCATAGTCTCCCGTGGCATCAGCCATAAAGTAATGATAGCTAGCCGGATCGTCATCCATCCACATATTGTACTGCTTCAGCATCTCAACGGCCTCATTGACTGTGCTGGCCCTGTCAAGCAGCATTCGCATTGCTACGGTGGTGAAAATGTTTTTCTTGCCCTCTTCCTGCTGGCGGGTAGGCTTGCCGTCAAGCTTCAGGACGCTGATTGCAAATCCGTCTTCGTTGATTCCGTCCAGAAGAAGGTAAGGAAGGGCCATAAGCATAGAGAGGTCAGATTCTCCGTCAGTATAGAACCCGCTCTTGTAGTTGATGAATTGTCCGTCAACGAAGGAAACTGACTTTTTCCCTCCAACCGGTGCGGTATGGACAACAATTGCAGGAATCATCACCCTTTCTCCATTTTTGTCCTTGTGGTTGAAGTCAAAGTTCCTGCCCATCAAGAAGTTGTTCGTAGCTGGATCAGTACAGGCAAAAACGCTGCAGGATGCATTGAAACTCAAGCTGGTGTTCTTGCCCGGTATTCTGTCCATAAGGTGCTGCATCGTAAACTGAACCAATGATGTCGTACCCACGATATTTGCGTCAAGCGCTTCCTCGAGCTTGTAATCCACGGTGTAGGTCATTTCGTATATCCTGCCTTTGTCACCTTCAAGGTCCACCAGCGAATAAATCATATCAAGCTTATCCTGGTCGCTGATCAGTCCGGCCTTGTTAGATGTCGGAGTTGGCCCCGGATTATCCGGTTTTTCATTGCATGCGCCAAGCATAAGAACGGAAAGTGCAATCCCAGATAGCATTGCTATTTTGCAGCAGGAGAAATGTGTGTAGTTCATAATCGTATCTTTAATTTGTTTTGTGTACAAAATCATCAATACGAATTTATAAAACTTATTCCTAATTAACTATCCCGCCTTTCCGATTTTGACGATTAGACAACAAATTGATGATTAGTCAACACTTTTCCCGTTATTTGTAGATATATAGTATCTGCCCGACCCTCAGTTTGTCTGACTTGAGATTGTTCCAGGACTTCAACTGTTTCACGGTCACGTGATGACGCGACGCGATGCGCCCAAGATAGTCACCCTCCTTGACCTTGTAAACTATCCTGTTGTCCGGTCTGGTGCTTTTGCCACTGCTCGCCGCCTTGATGACATCTGACTCGAACAACTCAGCCGCACGATGCCCGTACAAGCTGTCAGGATGCGCATCCATAAACGGACCGCACCAGTTGTAAGGCAGTTTGAGCGCATATTTCCTGCTCGCAGTACCGGGTATCACCTCATATATATACTGCGGATTGAGGTGCTTGACAATGTCCATAGGCACGCCAACCACCTCGTTTATCTGAGCGAAGTGCAGTTTCCTGTCTATCATAAAGGTATCAACAGCAGCCGGCATCCCCACATCCTGAGGCTCTATGCCATATTCCCTGTAATATGTCATAGCATACATAACTCCCACAAATGCAGGTACATAGCCTCTTGTTTCCCTTTTCAGGTAAGGGTAGATATCCCAAAAATTCCTGCTTCCGGCAGCACGCTTGATGGCTTTCATAATATTTCCCGCCCCGCAGTTGTACGAACTTATTGCAAGCGACCAGTCACCGAAGGTCCTGTAAGCGTCCCTCAGATATCGCGCTGCTGCATCGCTTGCTTTTTCCACGTCCAGACGGTCATCGATAAAGGAATTGATTTCCAGACCATAACCCTTGGCCGTGTTGAACATGAATTGCCATATTCCCCTGGCCCCGGCAGGTGAGGTCGCGACCGGATTGAGCATAGATTCCACGACCGCCATATACTTGAGCTCCAGCGGCAGTCCGTAGCGGGCGAGAGTTTCTTCGAATATAGGAAAATAGTACTTGCTTAGTCCAATAATGCGGCCCATGGTGCTTTTTCGCTTCTCTGCATAAAGAATCATATAATTCTTCACAGTTTGGTCAAAAGGCAGCGCTATGGGACAATTCATTGCGGCGAGCCTTGCAATCATCACCGAGTCCGACACGTCTGAAGTAAAGACCTCCTCGGACATATCGTAGGTATTGACGCAATCCTCGAACTTCACTGCCGTAGCCTCGTACCATTTTGCCAGCAGACTGTCGCTCGCCTGCGGGTCGAACGAAATCATAAGCCTCTCTATCTCAGGTCTTTTAGCGTCCTCAAGAGCTTTCAGGTGCTCAATGTGCTTGAGGCTGTCAGCCACTTGCAGGCTGTCCACCAGCGTCCGCAGCGAGTCGAGCGAATTTTTCAGTTTCTCGTTCTCCTCCGTGAGTTCCTTTCTGCTCGGCTTACCCCTCCGCGGCCCCTGTGCCACAAGCATTTGCGGCAGCAGCACCAAACAGGCGGCGAGTATGCACAGGACCTTTTTCATCACTGTCACTTAAAAATTAAATTCTACCCTCAATCCGAATGCCGAAGGCATTGCAGCTGCAGGCGCCAGTCCCGACGGCATACCGGCTGCCAACCCCGACGGAACGCCGGCTGCCGACAACGCTCCGGGACCGTACAGGCTCCCGGCGGCTGAAGAAAACGCCTGGCCGTTGGTACGGACGCCTTGCTCTCCGGAGCATTGTCCCGCGGAGTGTGCAGAAAAAGCTGCAGGCGCTGTCAGCGGGGAAATGCTGTCAAAAGAGCTCTGTGAGCAGATTTGGACTCCGGCCGGTATCAAGGTAGGGGAGATGTTGAACGAGAGGTCATCGTTGACCTCGAAGTCGTGCATATAGGCAAAGACATTGGCGTCGATTACCTGTATCAGGTACACCAGCAGGGTGGCAACTATCGAGTAGTCCCTGTAGGTTCTGTAAATGTTTCTATAGTAAAGTGCCGTTTCGGCAGAAATAGGTCCTGTGTAGGACGAGCCCGCTGAAGCTTCAATGTAGATGCGCCTGAATCTGTTGTAATTCAGCGTGTTGAAACGGTAATAGTACAGACAGGCTATGAGTCCTCCGTCATAAATGGGAATCTTCCACCACTCGCCGTTGTACGCCTGACCCAGTCCGGGAAGAAGTATGGAGTATAGAGTTGCCTTGCCTGCGTGTGGGTAAGGGTCCGGTTTGTAATTGATTACGCCGTCCATAAGAGTCGCCCAATAAGCCAGGCCGGCACCTGCGAAACAGTACTTTGCAATGTCATTGCGTCCCGTGCGGTTGAAATAAACTCCCGCTCCGGCGCTTCCGAGTATGCTGCCGTAAACCAGAGGCAGTTTCCAATAGTCCCTGTTGTATATCTGCTGGCCTCCGATAAAGACGGTCGAGCCTCCGAACAGGGTGCCGATCCGGGCTTCGCGTTCGTGTTTCAAGCCCCCGAAATACTCCTCGAAGGAAAACAGCTTCTCGACCGAATCTTTCTGGGCTTTCGGGTCGTCGTTGTTGTAACTCTGCGAGAATGCATCCTTCTTGAACTGTGCCCGGCCACAAGGCGCAAACACGGCTACAAGGAACATAATCAGTACTATGGAGGCGAATCTCTTCATTTTCAGCTGATTTTCTCGAGAGCGGCAAGGAATGCGTCAACTTCCGCGTCAGAGTTGAACCTGATGGTCAGGGAACCCTTTCCGGAAGCGCTGCGCTTGAGTGAAATGTCATTGCTGAAATATGGACTGAGACGGCCTGCAAGCCGGTTGTAATTGTCCGGAAGAGTATGGTCCTTCGGCTTGTCCTTGTCTTTAGGCAGTGCGTCCGGCGTGAGCTGTATTTTGCGCACGAGCGCTTCCAACTGCCTGACTGACAGACCGTCACGTATTACGAGGTCGCAGAGCTTGTTTTGGACTTCAGGGTCATTGATGGCAAGCATGGCCTTGGCGTGCCCCGTGCTGATTACTCCGACCTTTAGGTCGTGCTGAGCCTTTGCCGAGAGTTTGAGCAGTCTGAGAGTGTTTGCTATGGTCGAGCGGTCCTTTCCGACCCTTTCCGCCATCTGGTCCTGGGTGTACTGGCATTCGTCAATCAGCCTCTGGTAGCTCAGTGCCAGTTCTATAGGGTTGAGGTCTGAACGCTGGATGTTCTCGACCAGAGCCATTTCAAGCATGGCCCTGTCGTTTGCATCGCGCACGTAGGCGGGTACCATGGTCATTCCTGCCAGTCTGCAGGCCCTGAAACGCCTCTCTCCGCTGATGATCTGATAGTGCCCGTCAGGCATACGGCGAAGCGTGATAGGCTGAATGAGACCGAGACTCCTTATGGATGCAGCAAGTTCTTCCAGTTCGGTCTGGTCAAAGGTCAGTCGCGGCTGGAACGGGTTGGGATCCACCGCGTCAACGGGCACACGATATACTTCCGCCCCGTCGGTACGGGTAGTGGCGGCACTGTGCACCTCCTTGTTGACATAACCTACGGGTTTGCGTATCTGATCTGCGTTAGGGACGTCTCCGAGTATTGCTCCAAGTCCCTTTCCAAGTCTCGGTTCCTTGCTCATATAATTGTTTTATACAGTCTGTCCGTTTCTTTCCAATACCTCTCTCGCCAGGCTGAGATAGTTGCTTGAGCCTATGCTCATCACTTCATACAATATGATAGGCTTGCCGTGCGAAGGCGCTTCGCTGAGGCGTATATTGCGCTGGATGATGGTTTTGAACACCATATCCTGAAAGTGTTCGCGCAATTCCTGCACCACCTGGGTGTGGACCTTGGTCCTGCCGTCGAACATCGTTACTACAAAGCCCTCGATGGTCAGCTTCGGGTTGACCCCGCTCTGGACCAGCCTGATGGTCTGCAGCAGCTTGCCGAGACCCTCGAGAGCAAAGAATTCGGGTTGGACGGGGATGATGACCGAGTCGGCCGCAGTGAGGGTGTTGACTGTGATGAGTCCCAGGGAAGGGGAGCAGTCGATGATGATGTAGTCGTAGCGGTCCCTTATGGGCATCAGCGCCTTGCGCATCACGCTCTCCCTGTCGGGCATCTCCAGCATTTCTATCTCGGCACCCACGAGGTTGATGTGGGAAGGAATCATATGCAGTCCGGCGAGTTCCGTCTGTATCAGGGCGTCCTCTACGTCGATCTTGCCTATCATAACCTCGTACAGCGTGCGCTGCTCGTCATTGTCAGGCGAGAAGTTCAGACCCGAAGTCGTGTTGGCCTGAGGATCGGCGTCGATTATCAGGACTTTGCGTTCCAGCACGGCAAGCGAGGCAGCGAGGTTTATCGCAGTCGTGGTTTTGCCGACACCGCCTTTCTGGTTGGCTATCGCTATGACTTTTCCCATATAATGTTGTTTTATAAGAAGACAAAATTACGAAAATATTTTTACTTTTGTACTACAAAGCACAGTTATGACCGATATCAATAAAACCTGGTACTGCATAGTCAATCCGCGGGCAGGCTCCGGAAAGACCATGTCGGCGTGGATTCCGGCAGAAAGGAAACTGGAAAAGCTCGGGGTTCCTTTCATTACCGAATATACCGACTACAAAAAGCACGCTACAAGTCTGGCGTATGAGGCGGCGCGTGCGGGATACCGTCGTTTTGCGGCAGTTGGAGGCGACGGTTCGCTCCACGAGATGTTCAGCGGAATCTGCCGTTTCTGCGAGGACAGCGGAACTTCCACTTCACAGTTCTACGTGGCAGTGGTTCCAATAGGTTCAGGTAACGACTGGATCAAGTCGCTTGGCGTGAGCGGGACTGCAAAGGACATTGCAGAAATAATCGGGGCAGAATCTTTCCAGTCTATGGACGTGGTCGGGGTGAGCCTCGATGGGGGAGTGCGCTGCTATATGGCCAACGTGGGAGGCACAGGTTTTGACTCGCACGTCTGCAAGAGGGTCAACCAGAAGAAGGAGAGGGGTTTGCGCGGCAAGGGAATCTATTTCAGTTCGCTCATACGTTCCATCCTGACTATCAAGCCTATACGCATCCATGTCGTTGCTGACGGCAAGTCTGTATTTGAAGGCGAATGCTATTCTGTTGCCCTTGGCAACGGATGCTACAGCGGCAGCGGTATGCGTCAGGTCCCGAATGCGGAACTGAATGACGGCCTTCTGGACGTGATGATAGTTCCCAAGCTCAAGATAGGAACGATATTCAAGGAGGTCCCGCGTCTGTTCAGGGGCACGCTCGACCAGTGCGACAAGGTCGTCAACCTGCGATGCAAGGAAATAGTCATCACCCCTTTGGATAACAATTCTGAAGACATTGTGGAGGTTGACGGTGAGGTCGAGGGACGCCTGCCGCTGCGTATCAGTCTGGATGGCAGGAAGATAAATGTCATTGCCAGCCGCAGGCGAGGTCGCCGCAAATGATGGAGATACAATAAGAAACTTAATAAGAAACTGACCTTCAAGCACATCGGCCTTGAGGTCAGTTTCTTTATTTAGACAAAGTCCCGTGCTTATACGAGAGTCTCCATAAGAGCGAGCACCCTTGCCCTGTTCTCTTCGAGAATGTCGGAGTCTCCGCATACCTCGTGGTATTTGCCGGCAGCCTTGTAATACTCGATGAGCGGTTCGGTCTGGCTGTGATAGGTGGCAATCCTGTTGTTGATTGTCTCGTCGCTTGCGTCATCGGCACGTCCTTCTATGGCTGCACGATGCTTGATGCGAGTCTTGACCATCTCGTCCGGAATCATAATTGAAACCACACCGGTAAGCCTTTCGCCGCGCTTTTCAAGCATTGCATCAAGAGCCTGTGCCTGAGCGAGTGTCCTTGGGAATCCGTCAAGGAGGAATCCGTCAAATTCCTTGAAACGGTCAAAAGCGGAGTCGATCATTCCTTCAACCACCTCGTCCGGTACAAGGCTTCCTGCAGCAATGAGACTCTTGGCCGTGTTGCCAAGATCAGTGCCGGCAGCTATTTCAGCACGGAGAAGCTCGCCGGTTGAAATGTGCTTGAAATTGTACTTGGCAGCGATTGCCACTGCGTGTGTGCCCTTGCCTGCGCCCGGAGGGCCGAATAATACATAGTATTTCATAACTCTTTGTTTGTAAGTATCTTTTATTTGTCAAGTACGTAAATGTCCTTCAGGTTGCGACCCAGTTCGTCGTAGTCAAGTCCAAACCCGACAATGAAATCGTTGGGAATCTCCATTGCTACATAGTCCAGCTTGATGTCGGCCTTGAGTGCGTCAGGCTTGAGCAGCATAGTGCACACCTTCACGTCCCTTGCTCCCTTTTCCTTGAGGATGCGCTTTAGCTCCACCATTGTCAATCCGCTGTCCACAATGTCCTCGAACACAATGACATCGCGTCCTTCAACGTTGCCCGTAAGCCCGAGAGGAACCTTGACCGTACCCTGAGAACTTGTGCCGCAATACGATGACATCTTGATTGAAATGAGTTCTGCGTCGAAATTGAGCCTTTTCATCATTTCTGCGGTGAACATAATGGCTCCGTTGAGCACGCAGATAAATGTAACCGGCGTGGAGTTACCGGAATAGTCGGAGTTGATACGTGCAGCGATCCTGTCCATTGCCTGACTGAGCTGCTCGTAACTAATCATCAGCCTGAATCTCTTGTCGTGATAAACTACTGTTTCCATTGGTCAGAACTAGATGGTCAAAGATACTAAAAATTTTTGTTACTAGAACAAAATATAATAACTTTGCTGCACTTGACCGAAACTGTCTGGACTATGAAACTCTTGTTTCTATTGTCGCTGATCCTTGCTATGCAGATTCAGCGGCAGCAACTTTCCCGATTTGAAGATGCGGTGCTGCTTCTTTGCGGCGCCGGAACGCTTGAGGAACTGAGTGAGGACGAGTGGGAGAGATACCGTCATCTCGCCGACCATCCGCTGGACCTCAATGCCTGCACCCGCTCCGCTATGCTTTCCAGCGGGCTGTTTTCTCCGTTCCAGGCAGCCTCCCTGCTCGACAGGAGGATGCGGGACGGTGATATCCTGTCCTATACGGAACTTGGTTATACTGATGGCTTTACCCCGGAATTAGCCCGTGCGCTGAGCCATTTCGTCGTCCTGCGCTCCCGCAATCCGCCCGGAAAACCCTCAGTGCCTCAATTGCACGCCTCCCTGCTGCTCAGGACTTCCTGCAGCGGAAGCTCCAGCGTGCCCGCTGCCAGAGCTGCCCTCCAGAATGCCGCAGCCCACAGCACTTCCGGCGCCAATAGCTCCGCCTCCGGGAAGAACCCATCTGCCGCCACCAGCAGCTCCGCCTCCGGGAAGAACGACCCCTTCTCCGGCAGCGCTGCCTTCGGGATCAAGACCGCCATCTCTCTCGAAGGCCGCCTGGATGCATTCTGGTCCGCCCGCAAGTCGTATTCGGACCGCACTTTCGGCCCCGGAACGATCTCTCTCGCTATTTACGGCAAGTCCATTCCTGGAAGAATTCTCCTTGGCGACTATTCGGCTCGTTTCGGGCAGGGCCTGCTATTGTGGTCAGGATTCTCGATTGCGGGCTTTTCCAGCGTCCAGTCATTTCGCCGCAATGCTTCCGGCCTCTCTGCCAGCAGTTCGTTCACCCGGACCCTGCACGGCATCGGCCTGGACCTCGCCCTGGGCCGCAGCACCATCTCTGCCGTCTGGTCAACCCCGGTGCAGTCCACCAACCCTCGCCTTCTCGCCCTGAACTATAACCATATCTTCCGCACATCCAGCACCGGCGCAACCCTCCTCGCCGACCCCGGCCGCCTCTACGCCGCCTCCATCGACTTCCGCGCCGGCCTGCCCCGACTATCCCTATCGGGAGAATTCGCCTTTCAGCTTCTCCCTCCTTCTCCTTCTTTCGCCGCCGCCCCTGCTGCCCCTGCTGCCGTTCCTTCGCTCGCCGCCCCCGCCGTTGCTGCCCCTGCCTCGGTCGCCCCCTTCGCTGCCGAATCTGCCACCCCGCAACCAGACTCGCCAGCCGCCATCTTTGTTCCTGCAGGGCTGCTCTCCGCTGTCTGGACGCCCTCCTACGGCACCCGCCTCGCCATACTCGCCCGATACTATCCACAGAATTGGTCCCAGCTTGCCGCCTCTCCACCAAGCACCTTCAGCACCGCCAAGGACGAATTCGGCTCTGCATTCCTTTTTCAGTCAGCT
>SFJA01000036.1 GCA_004556005.1 Bacteroidales bacterium
GTCCTGCGGGTGGTGCCGAGTCCCGGCATCGTGATACCGGTAATGCCTGTACGCGGAAGCCCAAGACTGTCAAAGGCAAGTGCGGTCACGAGCAGGGCGAGCGTACTGTCCAGCCCTCCGGAAACGCCTATCACGGCGCTGCGGCATCCTATGTGGTCGAGCCTGGTGCGAAGTCCCGCAACCTGGATGTCAATGATTTCGCGGCATCTGAAGTCATAATCTTCGGCCGCGATGTCCGGTACAAAAGGATGTGGCTCGACGTGGTGCATAAGCCCTCCCTTGAACCTGTGAACAGGCAGGGAACCTGCATTGACCCGCTGGTAGTGCGGTATCATCATTTCTTCGCAACGGTAGGAAGCGTCCTTCAGCCGTCCTGATGTAAGTCTTTCTGTGTCAATGTCCGCGGCAATGTAGCAGGATGAGGTCTGGAAGCGCTCGTTTTCCGCCAGCCGTGTGCCGCTCTCGTATATCATCGAAGAGCCCGTCCATACGAGGTCCTGGGTCGATTCGCCATAACCGCTGCTGCAATATACGTATCCTGCGTGAAGCTTCGCTGCGGTGGTGCCTACCAGCTGCCGGCGGTACTGCTGCTTCATCAGCACCTCGTTGCTTGCCGACAGGTTCAGAATGATTTTCGCCCCCGCAAGCGCGGCTGCAGTGCACGGCGGAACCGGCACCCACAGATCCTGACAAAGTTCCACTCCCAGCTCAATTCCGCCCAGAACAAACAGCTGAGCCGTTCCGAACGGCACTCTCTGCGAGGCATAGTCCATCATTATCAATTCTTTTCCGAGAATGCGGGCAGACTCGAACCAGCGCGGCTCGTAGAATTCGTCATTGCCGGGCAGGTAGGTCTTTGGGACTATACCCAGGATCTTTCCGCCGCGGGCGATGATTGCGCAGTTGAAAAGCCTGCCTGCATAGGGCACCGGCGCGCCCAGAGCGAGCAGTACGGGAAGTCCCGCTGTCTGCGCAACTATCGATGCAACAGCATCTTCGGCGCGTTCCGAAAGTCCAGGGCGACCGAAAAGGTCGGCGCAGGTGTATCCTGTCACGCTAAGTTCGGGGAATACAATTATCGAGGCCTCCTTTTCCTTCCATATAGTGTTTACCAAAGAAACGGCTTCTTTTGCATTTGCTTCTGTATCAGCGACGTGGACCTCCGGCATTGCGGCTGCCACCCTAATGTATCCGTAGTTTTCCATCAAGCATTGCTTTTGTGGGGGTAAATATAGTGAAAGTTTTGCTATATTTGCATCTATGATTACTGCTCTGAAACAACTTGCCGGCCGTCTTGTGGCCGCCCTGGCACTTGCAATGCTTGCAAGTTCCTGTATTGTCGGCAACTATATGTGCAATTATGCCCTTCTTCCTGAAGAGCACGGCAACGATATCGAAGGTGACCGCGCAAAGACGGAGAAACGTTATCCGGGCATCATTTCCTGGTACGATTCGCTCCACGCCTGCAAGGCATTCCGTGACACTACGATAGTGGGTGAAGGAGGGTGCAGGCTGCACGCCATCTGGTCTGCTGCCGCCGATCCTGCAAATGCCCGCGGTACGGCGATCGTGATACACGGTTATACCGACAACCACATCTGTTTCCTCAATCTTGTGAGGATGTACAGGGACGATCTCGGATATAACGTTCTTGTGCCTGACCTGCATTATCACGGATATTCCGAAGGCCGTGCAGTGCAGATGGGCTGGCTTGACCGCCTCGACATTATAAGATGGATCGACGTGGCGCATAACATCTGGGGAGACGACTTTATGGTTCTGCACGGAGTTTCCATGGGTGCTGCCACTACTATGATGACCAGCGGTGAGGACCTTCCGGAATATGTGCGCGCCTTTGTGGAGGACTGCGGCTATGCTTCCGTATGGGACCAGTACAAGCATAATCTCAAACAGATGTTCCACCTTCCTCCTTTCCCTGTGCTCAACAGCGCAAGTTCCGTGTGCCGCCGCCGTTACGGCTGGGATTTCAAGGAGGCTTCAAGCGTGAACCAGGTGGCGAAGTGCGACCGTCCTATGCTGTTCATACACGGAGATGCGGATGATTTTGTACCTTTCTCGCACCTGCAGATGGTCTATGATGCCAAGACCAAGGGCTATAAGGAAATGTGGGTGGCTGAGGGTACCGTGCATGCTATGGCGTACAAGGATTATCCTGAAGAATATACACGAAGGGTAGGGCTTTTCCTCGAAAAGGCTCGTCAGATTCAGTAGTCCCGACAACAATTGATGATATAACCAATCAACTATATGACACTTAGTATGAAAAAAAGCGTTTTTGCCGCATTGGCGGTCCTTGCGGCAGTTTCCTGCGGAAAGAAGGAAGGATATTTGACCGTTTCAGGCGAATGCCCTGCTGACAGCGTTTTCCTGTTTACCATTTCTGCTAACGGAGTGGAATTTGCGCAGGCAACCGACAACGGTCAGTTCCTTATCAAGGGCAACGTTGATGCTCCTGAGTATGCTCTGCTTGCTGACAGCCGTATTTTACCCGAGTCTTCGATGCAGGTTGAAATGTTTCTCGAACCTGGAGATATAGTCGTAACGCCTTCATCTGACGGTGGTTTTGATGTTACCGGCACTCCTGCCAACGATGCTTTCGTATCATACCGCAAGTCAACGGCAGAACTTGAACCGATTTATTCCGAGGCTTATATGAGCGGCAATCAGGCTGTAATAGATTCTGTCCTTGAGGTACACAGGTCGATCTCCGTTGACTTTGTACGCGAAAATATGGACAATTATGCAGGCCTGCACGTGCTGCAGGGCGTTTCAGACGAGTTTACCGATGAGCAGATCCTGGAACTTCTGGGACTTTGTCCGGACAATCTAAAGGAATGCGGACTCTGGAAGCAGCTTAGCGACGATGCAAACAATGGCATTTCCCTCAAGAAAAACGGATATATTGACTTTTCACAGTCAGGAATTGACGGAAAGTCTGAGATTTCGCTGAAGAGTGTGGTGGAAAAGCTGGGAAACAAATATGTCCTTCTTGATTTCTGGGCTTCCTGGTGCGGACCTTGTATGGGCGAAATGCCTTATCTCAAGGCGGTTTACGCAAAGTATCACAGCAAGGGACTGGAAATCTTCGGCTGCTCTCTCGATCGCAATGAAGAGGATTGGAAGGCGGCAGTTGAGGACGGAAAGCTTGGCTGGATCCACGTTTCTGACCTCAAGGCCTGGAACAATTCTGCCGCCAAGCTTTACGGAGTCCGTTCCATCCCTGCCAATTATCTTATCGATTGTGCCACTGGTGCCATAATTGCTACCGATCTCAGGGGTGAGGCTCTTGAAGCAAAGCTCTCGCAGCTTTTGAAATAATTAGCTATTTTCTGATATCTCAGATAATATCTGCCGGCGAGCGGACTATGTCCCGTTTGCCGGTTTTGCTATTTTGTGATAATCAACTCGAGAATGAATAGATGCCTTGAGAATATGCAGTTTATTGGAAGAATTGTAAATATTTATTAAATTGCAGGACAATTGTTGTTTTAAACTTGCGAAACACGGTTAGTATTGTATTGTATATTCGTATCGGAAATGGAAATTGCTCTTGTACAATCGGATATAGTGTGGGGGGATCCTGCAGCCAACCGCAAACGCCTCGACTCGCTGCTCTCGAGCGCTCCTCGCGCCGACCTTTACGTGCTTCCGGAGATGTTTTCTACCGGATTTAACGGGGTTTGCGAAAGCGACCCGTCCGAAACCCTAGGCTACCTGCGCGACAAGGCCCGCAGCTGCGGCTGTGCCTTTGCCGGCAGCCTGGCCATCTCATTCCCCGACCGCCTCAGCGCCAACCGCTTCTTTTTTGTCACTCCCGAGGAACAATTCTTCTACGACAAGAGGCATCTTTTTACTTATGCCGGGGAGCAGAAGCGATTTGCTCCCGGAGCCGAGAGGAAGGTTCTGGAGTGGCGCGGGGTGCGTTTCCTTCCCATAGTGTGCTATGACCTGCGTTTCCCTATATGGTCCAGAAACAGAGGTGATTACGACGTGTTGATCTGTGTCGCGAACTGGCCCGTGCAGAGGCGCTATGCCTGGGATACGCTGCTTAGGGCAAGGGCTATCGAGAACCAGTCCTATGTGGTTGCAGTAAACCGCACAGGCTCAGATCCGGGCAATGAGTATAACGGCGGTTCTGTGCTTTTGGATCCTCTCGGCCGTGAGATAGCCGTTTGCGAGGATGGTAAAGAGGAAGTGGTATCTGCTGCTGTCGATCTTGATTCGCTTCGTGGGTTCAGGAAGAATTTCCCTGCGCTGATGGATGCGGATGAATTTGAAATTGAGTTTTGAGATATATGAAAGTCTTTGGAAATGAATTGATTGAAGAGGCTTGTGCTGCTGCCAGCGTTTCGGACTTGGCTACGGCGACCATTGGTGAGGTGCTTCTTGTGGCAAAGTATCTCGAAGACAAGACGGGCATTCCTTATATACGTATGGATCAGGGGTCGCCGGGACTGCCTGCCAACAAACTCGGAATTGAGGCGGAAAAGAGGGCTCTCGATGCCGGCGTCGCGTCCCAGTATCCTCCTGCCGACGGCGTGCCGGAGTTGAAGCGGGCTGCATCGCGTTTTGTCAAGGCTTTTCTTGATATTGACATTTCGCCTCGTTCCTGCGTGCCGACTACCGGATCCGTAGCGGCTTCTTTTTCCTCTTTCATTGCCTGTACCCAGCGGATTCCTGGCAAGGACAAGATTCTTTTTATCAATCCGGGTTTCCCTATACAGAAGTCACAGCTCAAGGTCCTCGGAATAGGCTGGAAGGAATTTGACATCTACCATCATCGCGGAGCCGCTGCACTGCGCCTGAAACTTGAAGATGAATTTGCCGGAGGGGACGTTGCGGCAGTGATTTATTCCAATCCCAACAACCCTGCGTGGATATGTCTCACCGAGGAGGAACTTCAGCTTATAGGCGAACTGGCGACTGAGCATGATTTTATTGTGCTTGAGGACCTTGCGTATTTCTGTATGGATTACCGCACTGATTATGGCAAGCCGTTCAGCGAACCTTATCTTCCTACCGTGGCAAGATATACGGACAATTATATTCTGATGCTTTCGTCCTCCAAGATTTTCAGTTACGCCGGGCAGCGTATTGCCCTGATGTGCATTTCCGATGACCTTTACAGCCGGCGTTACGATGCGCTTTCGGAAAGGTATGGGGATGCCGGCGTATTTGGCGTCAGTCTGGTTGCCTCCATTTCGTATATGATTACGAGCGGCTGTACTTCCAGCACTCAGTACGGATATGCCGAGATGTTAAATCTTTCCTGTGACGGGGGCATTGACTTTGTGGCGGATACGCGGATTTATGCAGAGCGTGCGGCAAAGATGAAGGAAATATTCCTGCGTCACGGTTTCCATATTGTGTATGACCTCGACGTGGACCGCAAGGTAGGTGACGGATTTTTCTTTTCGCTCGGATTTGGCAAAATGAGCGGCGATGACCTTATGGTTAACCTGATGCGCTATGGGGTTAGTTCGATAAGTCTTTCTACTACAGGTAGTTTCAGGCAAGGAATCAGAGCTTGTACTTCTAGGATGAGGGATGAACTTTATCCAGTCCTGGATGAGCGTATGGCGGAGTTTGAGAAGGATTTTGCCAAGTATTTGGAAAAGTAAAGCCGAATCATTATATTTGAAGAACATAAACCAATAACCACAGTTATTATGCAGAACAATAAGGATATCAAACTTGTCGTAGTCGGTGCCGGCTGCGCAGGTCTCGGGACGGTAGCGCTTCTTGCGCAGCATTCAGAGGTAACGGTAAAGGCGACCATCGACTCTCTCGATGCGGTCAAAACAGCTGATTATGTGGTCCTTACGGAAGCTGAAGGTATTGAGGCGGCAATCGACGCCGTTCTTGAGTCCAATCCTAAGGCCGTGATAGTTGCCAGATGCAATCTTCCTGCAGGTTATACCAGGTCCCTGTACGTGAAGTATTATAAGAAGTTCCTTGCGGAGGGAAAGGATAGCCGTACCAAACTCCGCCTTATTAGCGCTCCGGTTTTTGAGTGCATCGACGGATGCAAACGCAAACCTTCCCGCATCGTGGTAGGATATCCAAAAATGCTTGAGGCTCTTGACGAGGAAAATGAGGCCATACGTGCGATTGCGGGCAATCACGTTGAGGAGGAAGCCCGTGAGTTTGCAGCGCTTCTCAAGGCTGGTGCCAAGAATGACGTTGAGCCAGAGGTAATGGGAATGAAGGCTGCTGAGTCTCTGGTGTAGCGACTTGCAGTTCCTAACAATATAACTGAGGCTGACCGATAAAGTCCAATAGACTTGAGGTCAGCTTCTTTTTATTGAGAGACACGTGCGTTAATGACTGATTCCGGCGAGTCAATTTTCGCCGGCTGAGAATATCATTCTTTCTACCTGCGACAGCAAAACCGCGTTTCGGCTCCAAAGATGGAAAATGATATGCAAGAAACAAAATTATTTATGCACGATAATTGATTATTGGGATTAATTATGTATATTTGGAAATATGATTTCGAGAGATACGGCAAAAGAACATATCAGGGAACTTCTGGAATATATCGGGGATAACCCGGACAGGGAAGGTCTGCAGGATACGCCGGATAGGATGCTGAGGATGTTCGAGGAAATGTTCAAGGGCTACGATCCGGCTCAGAAACCGCATATTACGACATTCAACAACGGTTCGGACGGCATTGTATATGACAATATGGTTGTAGATTGCGGCAGTTTCTATTCCGTGTGCGAACATCATTGCCGCACTTTCTTCGGACAGTACTGGTTCGCTTATATTCCTAACCGAAAAGGTCGCATTCTCGGTCTGTCCAAGATAGGCAGGGTGGTGGATTACTGTTCGTCCAGACTTCAGGTACAGGAACGCCTGACTCACGATATAGTGGAAATGCTTGCCGAAGCCCTTGGGGATGAGAATCCTCCCCGCGGAATGGCTCTGATGATGAAGGGCCGGCATATGTGCAAGGAGAGCAGGGGCGTGCGCAAGCAGGGAGTGATGACTTCGACTTATCTGACCGGAATCTTCAAGGCTGACCCACGGGCGCGTGAAGAATTCTTGTCCTATACCAGAGATGCGTTATGAAGATAGTTTTTCTCGACAGAATGACGATGGGGGATGCCGACCTTTCCCCGATTGCAGCGCTCGGAGATCTTGTTTGCTACGAGAGCAGTACTGCTGAAGAGGCGCTGGAGCGTGTAGGCGACTGTGATGTACTGCTGGTCAACAAGGTGATTGTTGATGCAGGCCTGCTTGATGCCGCGCCTGCGCTCAAGCTCGTGTGCGTTACGGCGACGGGCGTCAACAACATTGACTTGGATGCCGCTGCAGCGAGGGGAGTGGAAGTGCGCAACGCAGTGGGGTATTCGACCTCTTCCGTCGCGCAGGCGACGTTCGGGCACATCCTGTCGTTGCTGGGGAACGCCCCGTATTATGACGAATTCGTCAAGAACGGGAAGTATTCGCGAGGAAACTGTTTTACACACCTCGGGGCCCCGATCGCTGAACTGGAAGGTCGAACCTTCGGGATAATCGGTATGGGGAACATAGGCAGCAGGGTTGCTTCCATCGCGACCGCATTTGGATGCAGGGTGATTTATTATTCGACTTCCGGAACTTCGCATTGCACACTTTATCCTAGCGTGAGTCTGGAGGAGTTGCTTTCGCAATCGGATATAGTCAGCATCCACTCGCCGCTGAATGAGCGCACGCGCAATCTTATAGGGAAGGCGGAACTTGCACTGATGAAGCCGGGGGCAATACTGGTCAATGCGGGCAGGGGAGGAATCGTTGACGAGGCTGCGCTCTCGCAAGCTGTCGATTCAGGGCAGATTGCGGGTGCTGCGCTGGATGTGTTCTCGCGCGAACCGCTGCCGCAGGACAGTCCGCTGCTGCAGACAGTACATCCGGAAAGATTCAGATTTGCGCCGCATACGGCCTGGGCAAGTTCCGAAGCGAGAGCCCGCCTTGTCGCCATGGTTGCGGAAAACATAAAGACTACATTAATTAACACTTAAAACCGACGAGTATGGAAAGCATCGTTTCAAAATTTGTCCTCAAGGGCAGAATCAGCCAGATAAGCCCTCTGGGAGACGGCTTTATCAATGATACCTATATCGTTAAGACCGAAGGTAGCGGCCAGAATTACATACTGCAAAGGAAAAACTCGAACGTTTTTCCGGATGTGCCTGCGATGATGGACAATATCGTTGCCGTTACCGACCATATCAAGAAAAAGGTCGCCGATCCCGAGCGTGAGACGCTGACGGTAGTTCCGACTGTGGACGGGAAGTATTATTACAAGGACGAAACCGGCTCGTACTGGACTGTATGTACCTATATTACTGACAGTGTGACCTATGACGTTGCGGAAAGTCTGGAAATGGTCCGTCAGGCTGGAATGGGCATAGGTCGTTTCCAGTCGCTGCTGTCCGATTTTGACAAGCCGTTGCACGAGGTTATCAAGGGTTTCCACAACATTCGCTGGAGGTTTACGCAGTGGGACGAGTCGCTTGCCAAGGATGCTGCCGGACGCAAGTCGGGTTTGATGGACGAAATCTACTTTATCGAGAGCCGCCGCGAGGAGATGCTTGACTTCTGGAAACTTGTGGAAAACGGTACCATACCGACCAGAGTGACACACAACGACACGAAACTGAGCAACATACTGTTCGATGTCAATTCCGGTGGCGTGCTCTGTGCCATAGACCTCGATACGGTGATGAGCAGCACTTCCCTCAATGACGTGGGTGATGCTATCAGGTCTTATGCCAATGCTACCGTGGAGGATGATCCTGACTACAGCAGGGTTTACATCAGGCTGGACAGGTTCGAGGCGTATATGGATGGCTATCTCTCTGAAAGAAAGGACAGTCTTACCGATTCCGAGAAGGAATGGCTGGCTTTTGCACCGCTATACATTACCTATGAGCAGGTTCTGCGTTTCCTGATGGATTACATCGACGGCGACAAATACTACAAGATCAAATATCCTGAACACAATCTTGTAAGGACCAGGTCCCAGATTGCCCTTTTGAGGAGTATGGAGGACAATTATTCGAGAATGCAGGAAATTGTGCTTGAACTTCTCGCCCGATAGTACTGACAAAAAGTCAGAGCATTTGTATTGGCAGAAGTTTTGGAGTATCTTTGCGCGGATTTTAACAGATCCGCGCTTTATTATTTAGGGATTATGGATAAAAAAGATACTACAATTGAAGAAAAAAAGACTGCTGAACAGCAGCCTGTAGAGGAGCAGCCTGTAAAGGAGCAGCCGGCAAAGGAAGAACCTGTAAAGGAACAGGACAAGAAGGAAAAGAAGAAGAAAGTCGAGGAACTTTCCAAAGAGATTGAAGCGCTCAAGGCTTCCAATGAAAAGGAGAAGGAGAGCTACCTGAGGCTTTATGCCGAGTTTGAAACTTTCAGACGCCGCACTGCAGAAGAAAAGCTTGCGCTTGTCGCATCTGCCGCATCTGACACAATATGCGGACTGCTGCCGGTGCTGGATGATTGCGAGCGTGCGATGACTATGCTGGCTTCTTCTTCTGATGAGGCTGCAAAAGAGGGCACGGCGCTGATTTACAATAAATTGATGGATTATCTCAAAACCCGTGGACTTGCGGTTATAGACGCAAAGGGGAAAGAATTTGATACTGACTATCACGAGGCGGTGACCCGTTTCCCTGCCCCGAGCGCTGATCTTCAGGGAAAGGTTGTGGACGTGATCCAGACCGGATACACTCTGAACGGAAAGGTGATCCGCTTTGCGAAGGTAGTTGTGGGAGCTTAATCATATGGCAGAGAAAAGAGATTATTATGAGGTCCTGGGGCTCCAAAAGGGAGCTACGGACGATGAGATAAAGTCTGCTTACCGCAAGGCTGCGCTCAAATGGCATCCCGACCGGCACGTTGACGATAGTGAAGCCGATAAAAAAGTCGCCGAGGAGAAGTTCAAAGAGGCCTCGGAGGCTTATTCGGTTTTGAGCGACCCTGACAAAAAGGCAAAATACGACCAGTTCGGTTTTGCGGGAGTGTCAGGAGCGGGCCAGCAGGACTGGAGTCAGGGATTCGGCAGTCTGAATGACCTTTTGAACAATATTTTCGGCGGATTCGGCGGATTCGGCGGGTTCAGCGGATTTGGCGGATTCGGCGGTGGCGGAGGTCAGGCTCAGAGGACTCCCCGCGGTCGTGATATCAGGACAAGGGTAAAGCTTACCTTGGAGGAGATTGCCACAGGTTGCGAAAAGACTGTTTCGCTCGAGCGTCTGAAACCTTGCCCGGATTGTGGCGGAAAGGGTACGAAGAACAGTTCTGATATCAGAACCTGTCCGACCTGTAACGGTCAGGGTCAGGTGCAGAATGTCTCCACCTCATTTTTTGGCAGGAGCATAACCTATTCCGTCTGCCCGCAATGTCAAGGAACAGGCAAAATTGTGAGCAATCCTTGCCGCAGGTGTTCCGGCAGCGGACTTGAAAGGATAAGGGAAAATATAAAGGTGCGCATTCCTGCCGGTGTGGAGGACGGAATGCAGATGACTCTTAGGGGCGAAGGCCATTCTGCTGCCGGTAATGGAATTAACGGTGACCTGCTCGTTGTAATCGAGGAACTGCCTCACGACAAGTTCAAGAGGGATGGAAACAATCTTTTTGCCACCCAGGTCATCGGAATCGACCAGGCAATACTTGGCTGCGAGATCCAGATTCCTACACTTGAAGGACCTGTAAGCAAGAAGATTGAACCGGGTACCCAGTCGGGAACGGTTATCGTTCTCAGAGGAAAGGGTATGCCTTCGACCAACTCGTACGGCAGGGGAGACCTCTATGTAAAGATTCTGGTCTGGATTCCGCGCAAACTTGACCGCAAGGAAAGGCAGGCCCTTGAGGATCTGGCGGCAAAGGGCAACCTAAAACCTGATCCGAACCGTGAAGACAGGGCTCTCTTTGAGAAGGAAAGCAAATATTTCTAAAATAATTTTGCATTATAAAAAAAAGTGAGTACCTTTGTGCTCCACAAATGAAGCAGCCTCTTGGCATACGGTTTGGCAACGCTGCAATTATAGAGTATTGAAAAATGGATTTGATTAATTTAGTAGAGCAGTCCTTCTCTCAGAACAAGGCAGCCGGCTACCCTCAGTTCAAGGCAGGTGACACAATCACCGTTACCTACAGAATCAAGGAGGGTGACAAGGAAAGACTCCAGAACTTCCGCGGTGTAGTTATCCAGATTTGTGGAGCTACCCCATATACGAGGACTTTCACCATCAGAAAGATATCAGGTGGTGTCGGAGTTGAAAGGATTTTCCCTTACGAGTCTCCGTTTATCGAGAAGATTGAGCTCAACAAGGTTGGTAAAGTGCGCAGAGCACGTATCTTCTACCTCCGCAACCTCGCTGGTAAGAAGGCACGCATCAAGGAAGCAAAGCGTAAAGTTACTGCCGAATAGCAAAATCCCGGGCTTCGGCCCGGTGAATATGGCGCCTTAGCTCAGCTGAATAGAGCGTTTGACTACGGATCAAAAGGTCGCAGGTTTGAATCCTGCAGGCGTCACAAATTTTAAGTGCATACCATAAACTTAGTATGCACTTTTTTTAAACGTTATGAAGAAAACTATTTGCGCAATTTTCGTAATTGCCCTGTTTTATGGGACAATTGTGCCTGCATCTGCCGTGTGTGATGCATGTATGCGCAAATCTACACCTGTCACCTCCGCCGATAGTTCTTGCACTACGATTGCAGCCATCAGAACCAACCTGTTGTACGATGCTCTTACGATTGCCAATTTCGGGCTAGAATTGTCCCTTGGAAAGCGCTTCAGTATTGGTGCTGAACTGTATTTCCCGTGGTGGAGAAATGCCGCGAAGGATATTACCGTGCAGATGCCGGCGTTGTGTGCCGAGTTCAGATACTGGTTGGGTGACAGAGAAGTAATGCCTCGTATGACAGGCTTTTTTGCCGGCCTGCAGACCGGAGCCGGTTATTACGACTTTCAGCTCGGCCAGCTTACTCAGGGCAAGGGCGTTCAGGGCAGCTTCCTGCTTGCAGGTGCTCTTACCGCCGGTTATGTTCAGCAGATAAGTAATTCTCTCAGAATAGAATATAGTTTCGGACTCGGTTACCTGAGTTCGGATTATGTGCAGTACAACAGTGTCAGGAACACTGCATACGGAGACATTAAGGTTATCCCTCATCCATGGGAAAAGCACAGAATCTCCGGCCTCCTGCCTTCAAAGGCTTCCGTTTCATTGGTTTGGGCATTTGATAAACGTCAGAAGAAATGAAAGAGAGGATTATGATATTTCTTGCTGCCATTCTGATGACGCTTTCGACTTCCTGCAAGCGCGACCATCTTTATTACGCATCCTCGGATACAGCTACTGTGCTTGTCAAGACCGACTGGAGCAGGTCGGGCGTGCATCCTAACGGAGTGACCGTCTTTGCTTACCGCGAGTCGGACGGTAGTCTGTACAAGCGTTTCCCGCCTGTCAGCGCTGAGGAAAAGAATTTTATCAAGCTCCCTGAGGGCGACTTTGTGCTTGTGGTAATGAACGATACGCCGGAAGAATTTGGCGGCAGCTTCAGCTTTATGGGTGTTGACTGCCTTGGGAGTCTGCAGGCCGTTGGACTCGAGGACTGGCGGCCGGAAGGGACCGGGGTCCGCACCGTGGATGCATTTGACCCGGAATTTTGTATGGCAGAGCCGGATACGCTGTCGGTAGCGGTGGTAGGAGGGGTGCACGTCTCGCCCGAGCAGATAGATTATTTCTACGACAGACCTCAGACCGATATTTCGATGACGAATGCAATCCAAGTCAGTGCCTTGCCGGAGCCTGTCATTTCAAGGGTCAATATCAGCGCTCACGTAAAGGGTCTGAAGTATGCGAGAGGAACTACGGTTTCGTATCTCAGTGGGCTCTCTTCCGGATATTATCTTGGACTTGAGTCTGTGTCGGAAAAGTCTGTTTCACAAGCATTTATACTCAATAACAGAGCATTTGACCCGGGTTCTGATTCGGACGGAACCATCAGGACGAGCATACTTTCTTTCGGGCCGGCGTCATTGAACCCGTCTGACGTTAAAGGCTTGATGGACAATACTGTAGCGTTTGATGGCAAGACTCGCTCGACAGGAGATGGGATTGTTGCTGAGGGCTGCCGGCTTAATGTGAATTTTGTCTTGATCAACGGAGAATCTTACCCTGTGTCAGTGGATGTGAGCGATGCGATTACAGTAGATAATTCCCTTGGAAATATGAAGCAATATAATATCAGAGTCGAGATTCATCTGCCTGAAGCCGTTGGAAAGGAAGAAGGAGGGTTTACCACCGATATCAATGAATGGGAAGACGAAATAGTGAATATTCCAATATAATCAAATAATAAAACTCAAACAAAATGAAGAAAATCAGTATTATTGTTGCTGGACTCGCCCTTGTTGCTGCGAGTTGTACAAAGATCGAGACGGTAGAGAATGGTAATGGAAACGTTGCTGGAGGAATCAGTTTCTCCGCTTACGCATCCAGATTGAGCAAAGCTGCCCAGGAGGATGTGACCACTGCCAATCTGCTTTCTTTCGAGGCTTCTGCCGTCGGTAACGGTGCCGTTTACTTCGATGATGTAACTTTCACCAAATCAACTGTTTGGGAAAGCTCCCCAGTTTATTTCTGGCCTGCATTCGCGCTGGACTTCTATGCTTACAATACTCCTGGTTCTGCAACAGGATTTACCCGTTCCATTTCTGCGGAGGCTCAGACCATCAATGTGGTTCCTGCAGCTGCTATCGCCGATCAGGAGGACCTCGTTGCTGCCTGCGTAAAGTCAAAGACTGAGAACGATAACAACGGAAAAGGTGCTATCGCCCTGACTTTCAATCACTATCTCACTCAGCTCGTAGTCAATGCGAAGTGCTCCAACCCTACCTACAAGGTGGTTGTCGATGGAGTGAAGCTTGCCAATATTGCAGGTGAGGGAACCTATACTTTCAGCACCGCTTCAATGAAAGCAATGGCTGAGAAGATTAACAGCGCCACTTCTTCAGACTATACGGCGTCATTTGATGCCAAGACGCTTGGTTCAAGCGCTTGCGAAGTGATGACCAACGCCGGAAACGGAAGGTGGTATCTTGTTCCTCAGGCTGTTGCCGCCTGGAACCAGGCAAGCGAGGCAAAGAATGCAACCAACGGAACTTATCTTGCTCTCAAGGTTAAGATTACCGCCAACTCCGATGCTCTCAACATCTATCCTACTGTCGGTGGCTCGGCGTGGATGGCAGTTCCGGTTCCTGCGCAGCTCAAGTTCGAGCAGGGAAAGAAGTACAACGTGACCTTTGACTTCTTCAGCGCTACCGGAAACGGTGCAGGATACGTTGATCCTGAGACTCCGGGCGAACTTGACGGAGATCCTCTTACCGAGGATAACGGAAAGAAGATCATCGGCGGAGCCATCAGGTTTGATGCTACCGTTGACGAGTGGGAAGACGTAAACATCACCATTTCACTCTAAAGATTCAGGCCGGGCGGGCCTGACCGCCCTCCCGGTCACCATTTTATGAAACTTGGAAGGCTAATATCATCCGCTTTGCTGCTATGCTTTCTGACAGCCTGTCAGAAGGCTTTCCCTGTGTCCGCTGACCTCTTGCCTATGAATTTCTCACAGCCGGAAGTCAAGTCAGGATTGTCCTCATATTATAATGATTTTTCTGTATGGTCTTCCTGTATCAGTGGTGGCAGCGTTACCATAATGGATGGATACAGAGTAAATTATGATCTTTCCGGTTGGAGTTATACGGAGGGTGAGGGAACAGAAGGACAGGAACTGAAGTTCTGGAACGGTTCTGCTGACCAGTTCCGTTTCCACGCAGGTGCGCCTGTTTCTGCCGTGAGCCAAATCTCGGAGTCTTCGCTCACCTTGAATCTCAGTGCGACTGATAAACTTGACGGAGTAGCGTTATACAGCAGGCCATATATGGTCCGCCGCACAGATCCGCTATACGGCAATACAGTCAATCTCAGATTCAGATATGCCAATGCCCGTCTGAATCTTTCATTCACTTGCGAGTCTGACAAAGATTTGATTATCAGTGATATTACCCTTATTCCCGCTTCAAGTTACGCTACTTCAGGTACGCTTCGCATAGACTATGACTGGAATCTGTCCGAGGCGGTGTCGGGAGATCTTGAAATAAGGTTAAGAAGTAGCGAGCCTATGGTTTTTCCTGATGTAAAAGTGCCGGGCTCTTCGGATTCGACTTATGAAACTTCATCTCCGTGGTATGTACTCCCGGATGCTGGCGTAACGGGCAGATGGAAGGTCAGGCTTGTCATCGACGGGATCCAGCATCAGGCTGAATTTACCATAGACAAGGCCTGGGAGCCGGGAAAGTCGTATATATATAACTTCCAGTACACTGACAAGGCAAATCTGATGTTTATCGGAACAGATACGGAACTCTTTGTCGGAGAGAATCTTGTCGATGGCGGAGAACACAATTTTTCTTGATGGGTATTATGCAGCATAGGTTCAGGACATATTTATACGCATTGCTTCTTCTTGCCTTTGCAGCCTGCCGGCACGATGATTTTGATCCCGGAAGGTATTCTGCCAAGGTGGAAATGTCGCTCGGACAGGGATTATCCTCCCGCGCGCATTTCGTTGACAACGAAGGCGTTGCTTCTTTTGTCTGGGACGTTGACGGCAGTATGATTGCAGTGGTGGCCGGAACGGATGGCATTGCCGTATGGGACGGTGGATACTTGTATTCGCCTATGAGTATATCGCTTATCGATCAGGACAGTCCCAACAGGGTACTTCGTGCTTCTTCGTTACGGACCCTGCCAGGGGATGCCGCAGCCGCCGGCAGCGGAGTCTGCTTCCTTTCGCCTGCATTCGGCTCCGAATCGGTAACGACCGATGCCGGTGCGACGCTGGTAAGCGCCTGTTTTTCGATGCCGGACCAATTCTCCCAGAGCAGTTCGCGGGCTCTGGAAGAATTTGCTGACTATTGCTACATCCGAGGAGAGTCCAGCATAAAGTCTTCTCCTTCAGCGGGTAACAAGAATTTTCTCGCAAATGCGACAATCTTCAGGGCAATTCCTGCGACTTTCCGCTTCAATGTGACGAACGGAACCGAAGAAGATGTAATAATGGAGTCCGTGAAGATCAGCTGCGACAAGCTATTTCCTGATAAACTCTGCTGGCGTACGGACGGTAACTCAGCAAGCGTCAGCGAGACGGATGACAAGTCGGGTTATTTTAATACCATAAAAACCACAATAGGTAAGGGTTACGGCGATTGCATTGCATCCCGCAGCGGAGAAAAGACCGCTACCGGCACCTATTACGCTATGTGCCTTCCTTTCGATGACGCTTCTTCGATGGAGGGGGCGACGCTCGCCTTTATCCTTGAAACTTCGGATAAGGTATATACCTTCAACGTTCCTGCTTCTCAATTCTTCCGCGATTGTGCCGTAGCCACCTTTGAGAGCAACAGGATCTATACCTTCAACTTCCTTATGACGGGCAAATCAGTCGAACTGGAAAATGTCAGTGTGTCTGACTGGGAAAATAACCCGTTTTATCTGCCTACGGAGGAGATTTCAGCAGAATTGAATCTGAATGTTTCGTACTGGGTGCAGGACAGGGTCAAT
>SFJA01000114.1 GCA_004556005.1 Bacteroidales bacterium
GAGGTGCCAAACCTCCCCGTCGATATGGACTCTTGGGAGAGATTAGCCTGTTATCCCCAGGGTAGCTTTTATCCGTTGAGCGATGGCAATTCCACTTTCTTTCCACCGGATCACTAAGCCCTGCTTTCGCACCTGCTCGACTTGTTGGTCTCGCAGTCAAGCTCCCTTCTGCCTTTATACTCTTCGCGCGATTTCCGTCCGCGCTGAGGAAACCTTTGGACGCCTCCGTTACTCTTTCGGAGGCGACCGCCCCAGTCAAACTGTCCCCCTGGCACTGTCTCGAAGTTCGTTACACTTACGGTTAGGTTCCTAGCAAAGGAAGGGTGGTATCCCAACAATGACTCCAAGAACACTTGCGTGCTCTCTTCTCCGTCTCCCACCTATCCTGTACATCCCTTGCCAAAAATCAATGCCAGGCTGCAGTAAAGCTCCATGGGGTCTTTCTGTCCAGTCGCGGGTAACCTGCATCTTCACAGGTATTTCAATTTCACCGGGTCCCTCGTCGAGACAGTGCCCAAGTCGTTACGCCTTTCATGCGGGTCGGAACTTACCCGACAAGGAATTTCGCTACCTTAGGACCGTTATAGTTACGGCCGCCGTTCACTGGGGCTTCAGTTCGAAGCTTCGGATCTGGTCCTAACCTCTTTCCTTAACCTTCCAGCACCGGGCAGGCGTCAGCGCTTATACTTCAGATTTCTCTTTCGCAAGTACCTGTGTTTGTGGTAAACAGTCGCTTGGGCTTCTCTTCTGCCGCCGGCTCCAGCTTCCTCCGCAGGGAGTTCACCAGCTCCGGCTATCCTTTTCCCGAAGTTACGGATACATTTTGCCGAGTTCCTTAACGAGGGTTTTCCCGCGCACCTTAGGATTCTCTCCCCGCCTACCTGTGTCGGTTTGCGGTACGGGCATAAAG
Source organism: Bacteroidales bacterium (assembly GCA_004556005.1). Lineage (GTDB taxonomy): Bacteria > Bacteroidota > Bacteroidia > Bacteroidales > UBA932 > Cryptobacteroides. The sequence continues at coordinate 911 of SFJA01000114.1, forward strand.
TATCTCGTTAGAAGCTTTTCTCGACAGTGTGGTGCACTTGAATTCGGCTCGCCCGCAGGCTCGCCTGTCTATCAGTTCTCGGCCTTATGACGGGGATTTGCCTCCGCCACAGCCTACCGCCTTCGACGCGCTCTTCCAGTCGCGCGCTCAAGCTCCCTCCTGTGTCACTCCATCCTCAAACGATACTTTACGGTACTGGAATGTTAACCAGTTGTCCATCGCCTACGCTCTCTGCCTCGGCTTAGGTCCCGACTGACCCTGAGTCGACGATCGTTGCTCAGGAAACCTTAGGCTTTCGGTGGGCCAGATTCTCACTGGCCTTTTCGCTACTCATACCGGCATTCTCACTGCCATCCGCTCCAGCCGTCCTTACGGTCGACCTTCTCCGCTGATGGTACGCTCCCCTACCCCGCATACATAGTATGCAGCCGCGACTTCGGTTCTGTGCTTGAGCCCCGGATATTTTCGGCGCAGGTCCTCTCGACCAGTGAGCTATTACGCACTCTTTAAATGGTGGCTGCTTCTGAGCCAACATCCTGGTTGTTTTAGAACACCTACATCCTTTTCCACTTAGCACAGTATTGGGGACCTTAGTCGGCGGTCTGGGCTGTTTCCCTTTTGAATACGGGTCTTATCACTCGCATTCTGACTCCCGGGGAGTTGCATAAAGCCATTCGCAGTTTGACTAGAGTTGGTATCCATTACAGACCCGCGTCTGATCAGAGCTCTACCGTCTTTATGCTTCCCTGAGGCTAGCCCTAAAGCTATTTCGGGGAGAACCAGCTATCTCCACGTTCGATTGGCATTTCACCCCTATACGCAACTCATCCCAAAGTTTTTCAACACTCACGGGTTCGGACCTCCACTCATTTTTACCTGAGCTTCATCCTGATCACGCATAGATCACTGTGGTTTCGGGTCTAAAATCTATGACTCCCGCCCTGTTAAGGCTCGCTTTCACTTCGGCTCCGTGTTTTCCACTTAACCTCGCCATAAATCTTAACTCGCCGGTTCATTCTTCAATAGGCACGCCGTCGCACACATAAGGTGCTTCGACTGCTTGTAGACATACGGTTTCAGGTTCTATTTCACTCCGGTCCCCCGGTTCTTTTCACCTTTCCCTCACGGTACTGTCCTCTATCGGTCGTTCAGTCGTATTTAGCCTTGGATGGTGGTCCACCCTGCTTCCCACAAGGTTCCTCGTGTCTCGTGGTACTCTGGATACCGGCCCACTCAAATCTCTTTCAGGTACGAGGGTCTCACTCTCTGTGCCCAGCCTTCCCAGACTGTTCCCCTGGAGATTCTTTGCTTTATGCCGGTCCGCAACCCCGGGTGCCCGAAGGCTCCCGGTTTGGGCTCTACCCGTTTCGCTCGCCGCTACTCAGGGTATCTCGGTTGATTTCTTTTCCTCCGGTTACTTAGATGTTTCAGTTCACCGGGTCTCTCTTCTTGACGATGATACACGAATGTATCGGGTTGCCCCATTCGGATATCCATGGATCAATGCCTGCTTGCGGCTCCCCATGACTTTTCGCAGCTTACCGCGTCCTTCGTCGTCGCTGAACGCCAAGGCATCCGCCGTATGCCCTTTGTAGCTTAACTTAACGTTCACATCTTTCCGCACATTGCTTCGTTGCTCCTCGAAGATGTCGTCGAAGCAGGCTCTGCCTACGTCTTCCTCCATCTTTTCCGGTGCGCCTCGCACTGCACGAAAATCTGCTCATTACGTCAGTACATTATCTGCACTTCGGTAATCGTATTTGCCATTTCGGGTATAATACTTTTTTGATGTCTTTTCGTTTTTGAATCCTAAAATGTTCGTGAAAACTATAGTGTTTATAAACACGATGAAATTTTCTTTAAACATTTTCTTCTGTGTAGTTTTCAAAGAGCAATCTGCTTCGATATTTTCCGAATCTCTTCGTTGCTGCTCGCAAAAGGCTCGTCAACGTAGTTCACTACGTTTCCTCACGTTTTGTTCGCGCACCTCGACCTTCGAAAAAATCCTTCGCATATAAGGTTATACCATTTTCAGGTATTCCCTCAAAACTAACCAATGCAGTACCAAATGCCTCGACTTGAGAATATGAAGGGCTGTTATGCTCTTCTGTTTCTCCTTAGAAAGGAGGTGATCCAGCCGCACCTTCCGATACGGCTACCTTGTTACGACTTCACCCCAGTCATCGCCCCCACCTTAGACGGCTGGTCCCTTG
>SFJA01000115.1 GCA_004556005.1 Bacteroidales bacterium
CGGTCAGTCCCTGCCTCCAGTTCCGTCTCCGCAGTTTTCCGCCGAGTCTGCCGAGCCCTTCGGTCTCGTCATCCTTGCCGGCTCCAACCTGCTCCGCCTCCACTTCCGGCAGCGACTGCCCTCCGCCGGCCCGACTCACCCGTGCGAAGGTCGGAGCAACTGTGCATTATTCCCAGGGCAGTGCCAGAGCCGGAAGGACCGTCATCCATCGCATCAGCGTCCGTGCGTTCGGCTCCTGCCGCGGCCTACGGCCTTGCCCCCTATGCCATTTGTGTCCGGACATAGCCACGGCTATCGCCGTCGCTGCATCCGGCCCCAAACAGCACAGGCCATCTGATGAACGCCCGCTTCAGCCTCGGTGCGAAGTTCAACGTCATCACCTGCCCGAAGGGAGGTGCAGAGGGTATATAAATTTGGCCATTATTCGCTATCTTTGCGCATAGGAAGTCCCTCTGAGCCACCTCTGTGGTGAAGATGTCCACGGGCTTCCAGCCTCCTACTTCGGTGTGGGCAGCCGGTTTTCTTCAACCCGCTTGCCTTATGCCTGTTTATCATCCAAATACTCGTTTCTCTGATTGCTGGGGTTCCGCCGGCGATGTCACGTTCTATCATCGTGATGGGGTATGCTATTGGCGGTCCAGGGACCGTCATTCTTTCTCTGGTTCGTCGGCACAGGTGAAGGCTCTGGAGGTTCATCGCAGGGCTCTAGATTGCTGGAAGATGATTCCGGACGACATCAAGGAGAAATGGAACGGATATGCGTCTGTAGTTGAACCCCACAAGCCTCCGTTCGACGGATCGTCACATATCACCGGCCACAATCTGTTCGTGTCTGCATATCACGGTTTCGCAATTCTGGGGAATGAGCATATTCCTGAGCCGGTGTCGTTTGTCAGGTTTCCTATGTTCGACATCAAGGTGATTGATGCAAGGAGAGCAGATGGCTGCGTGGTTCTGCGTTGCCGTCTGTGGTTGTCCGGCGCTGATGACTGCAATCGTTATCGGGTGCTGGGAAAGGTCCTGCTCACCAATCCAGGCAGCGGATGCAAGACAAGTATGCTACGCAATTGCCTTTCCGTTCCAACCGGCGAGCCGGGAGTTGTAGAGTTCCACATCCCAAGCGACAGAAGCGGAGAGTGCCAGCTTCATTTGCGCTATCTTCTGATTGACTCCACATCCGGATACAGGACTTGCCACCGCAAGTTGTCAGGGCTTATAGCGATACTTTAATTGTTGCTTGTAATGCGTTAAAATATAGTCTATTAGTGCAATTTTTCGTATATTTGTACAACCTTACTTAAACAATAACTTAAACCTAATTCTACTATGAAAGCACTACCTTCCATTGCCTTCAATGAGTTCAAAGGAACCGCTGGAGACGTGACCGCCAGAAAAACCGGCGGACGTACCGTGCTTAATGGCAGAGCACAGCATTCCCACATCAAGACTCCGAAACAGAGTGAGCGTCGGGCTTCGTTCGGGTACATCACAAAGCAGTTCAAGCAGCTGACTGCACAGCAGCAGATTGCCTGGCAGAAGCTGGCCGAGGCTCATCGTGAGCGGGCTCTTGTGGGAGCCGAAGGTGTTCCGCTTACGGCACACAACCTTTTCGTCTGTCTCAATGCAAACCGCTCGCTTGTGGGCGTGCCTCTTGCCTTGGATGCGCCGGAACAGATACACGGGTCGGATGCAATCGCCTTCGATGACATCTGGATCACTCCTGACAGGATTATGATTTCAGGGCTCAGGGATGCCGACAATCCGAACGCGAGACTTGTGGTGAAGATGTCACCGGGGCAGGGGCCTGGCGTATCGAAAGCCTGGGACAAGGCCGTGATAGTCGGCGACTTCGCGACTTCGGACTGGGGCGACCTTGACCTTCTTGAGGTATACACCAAGAGTTTCGGAATTGATGTCATCCCTGGGCACAAATACTTCCTCGAGCTGTACTGGATTGATGAGTTCTCAGGCTACGTATCCTCAAAGACCTACATCTGCTTCCCTGCCACCGAGGGCGAGTCTGCGCACGGCCAGACATTCTCTCCTCGAGCTCGAATTCAATCTAACGAAGTGACAGGCGGCAACTCATACTCTGAGGCAATTTCATGTGATTATGAGCTTGCCGTAGGGTCAAAGATTTCAGTCAATGAAATCGAAGCCAGAAAAACGTCCGGTTTCTCGGCTGGTGTTTATCTCAAAGTCAACGAATCAGTCGATATTGAGCGCATAGGGTCAGTCCGTTCTTACCAGTGGGCTCGTGGATTCGAGGATAATGACATAAAGTTCGGCGTATTCTTCTGTGAGGTTTATCACGGAACCAGTAGCCGAGACATTCAGTTGGCAGGACGTGGCGGTCTGTTCCAGGACCACTTCATCACCTTCGGCACCTATATGGTTACAAATTAATCTAAACCTAAAACCCACACTATGATTACTTGTACAAAAAACAACTTCGGTTGCGGACCCATCGAGTTCCGGGACTACCAGAGCGACCGCCTGTGCGTGCTCAACGGCAAGTTCGTTATCGACACCGCATCCGAGGAATACAAGGCGGCAGATCGCCTTGAAATCAAGCTTCCTGATGCTTTCAGGATGAAAAGGAGCGCAGTGTCAACTGCCATACTCATCAGCTCATCAGAGAATACTCGCGGAACCGTGCTTCGCTGCCGTATCGACAAAGGATTTCTCTGCATCGAGAAACTCACCCATTGGGACGAGGAAGGACCGCTGACCATAATCGTCGCTGCCGGATTTACCGTCCTCGGCTGGCACGGCCAGTTCACTGAAACTGATTACAAGCGGGCAACTTTCGGTACCGGCATAAAGCCTGAAAGCAACCGTCTCGTGGTAAAGGATGATTTCGTTTACGCATCTATTTCCTTCTACTCTTTTCCTTCCACAAATAGAGGCTACGGTCCATTCTCAATCAAGATCAACGAGATGCCGGAGGATGTGGACGCCATCGTTCCCGTATCACTCCAGTCTGGTACTTTCACTAAAGGTCAGATAGGCACTTGGCTTGGCGAGGCTCGCATCCAGGGTGGTTACATCAGTATGAACCTGAACGAGAACTTCTCAAACTATGGA
>SFJA01000037.1 GCA_004556005.1 Bacteroidales bacterium
CCGGGGGCAGGTCTTATGCACTACCTGTCCTTTAGGGCAATGCTGGCCGCCGTAATCAGTATGATCACCGCATACTTTGCGGGACGCAAGATTATCAAGTTATTGCAGCGCAAGCAGATAGGAGAGACAATCAGAGACCTCGGGCTTGAAGGCCAGATGCAGAAGAAGGGTACCCCGACCATGGGCGGCGTAATAATCATCATCGCGCTGCTGACTGGAGCACTTTTGGTATGCAGACTGGACAGCATATACACAATATTACTGATAGTCACAACCTTGTGGTGCGGCGGAATAGGATTCGCCGATGACTACATCAAGGTATTTAAACACAATAAGGAAGGCATGAGCGCAAAGGGAAAGCTCCTGCTCCAGTTCGGACTGGGTCTGCTGATTGCGCTCGTGGTTTGCATCAGCCCTGATATCCATTCCGACAATCTGGTAACTACCATTCCTTTTGTAAAGGAGCACGAGTTTGACTACTCCTGGCTGTCACCGTTCAAGGGCCAGTTGGGCGTGTACTGTTCCTGGGGAATATATATGCTGATGATTATCATCGTGATACTCGCCTGCTCAAACGGCACCAACCTTACCGACGGAATGGACGGGCTCGCAAGCGGAACCTCGGCCATAGTCGGCGTGACCCTGGGCGTGATTGCCTGGCTGAGCGGTGACGCGCTGAAGTCAGACTACCTCAACATAATGCACATCCCCGGAGCCGGTGAAGTGGCAATCTTCCTATCGGCATTTGTAGGTGCCCTGCTGGGCTTCCTTTGGTTCAACACCTACCCGGCGCAGGTGTTTATGGGCGATACCGGCAGCCTAACGATAGGAGGAATAATCGGAGTCAGCGCCGTGCTCATACGCAAGGAACTGCTTCTTCCCCTGCTTTGCGGAATCTTCCTTATGGAAAGTTTGTCGGTACTCATTCAGAGATACTGGTTCAAATACACCAAAAAGAAATACGGCGAAGGCCGCAGGGTCTTCCTGATGGCTCCCCTGCACCATCATTTCCAGAAACAGGGCATTCCCGAACCTCGCATCGTCACAAGGTTCTGGATAATAGGAATAATACTGGCGGTATCTACATTGGCACTTCTGAAACTCAGATAATATGGCAAGGATAGTAGTATTGGGCGGAGCAGAAAGCGGAGTCGGCGCAGCTGTTCTGGCAAAGGTAAAAGGATTTGACGTTTTCCTTTCAGACAACGGAACAATCAAGGAGGAATACATCAAGACGCTCAGGGACTGGAACATAGACTTTGAGCAGGGCGGACATAGCGAGAATCTCATACTGAACGCCGACGAGGTCGTGAAGAGCCCGGGCATACCGTCGACGGCAGCGATAGTGCGCAAGCTCGCCGACCAGGGCACCCACATCGTGAGCGAAATAGAATTCGCCTCGCGCTTCGACAGCGCAAAGAAGATCTGCATCACCGGATCAAACGGCAAGACCACGACGACCTCGCTGATACACTACCTGCTGACCGAAGCCGGCCTCAACGTCGGTCTCGGCGGCAACATCGGCAAGAGCTACGCAATGCAGGTCGCTACCGAGAAGCACGACTACTATGTGCTGGAAATCAGCAGTTTCCAGCTCGATGATACTTACGAATTCCGCCCCGATATCGCTATCATAACGAATATAACCCCGGACCATCTCGACCGTTACGACCACAAGATGGAGAACTACGTCAAGGCCAAGTTCAAGATTACACGCAACCTCAGGCCGGAGGACTGCTTCATCTTCGACTCCGATGACAAGATTACCATCGAGCACCTCAGCAAGATAGTGCTTCAGGCAAAGATGCTGCCGTTTACCCAGGAAAGGAAAAACCTGGAGCAGGGTGCCTGGCTTGAGGATGACAAGTTCGTTGTCAGGTATGAGGACAATGACACGGACGTCTATCTCAAGGAACTGGCTCTCGGCGGGAAGCACAATATATACAACTCGATGGCAGCCGCACTTGCAGCCAAGGCGACGGGAATCAAGGACGAGGTGATACGCAACTCCCTGAAGAGTTTCTCCCCTATCGAACACCGTCTCGAGCCTGTTCTTTCAGTGGCTGACGTGATGTATATCAATGACTCCAAGGCTACCAACGTGGACTCGGCCTGGTATGCGCTCGAGAGCCAGACAAGACCTGTGGTGTGGATAGTCGGCGGCAAGGACAAGGGCAACGACTACTCCATTCTCGAGGACCTGGTAAGGGAAAAGGTCAAGGGCATAGTATGTATGGGTCTGGACAACAGCAAGATACACGCAGCTTTCGACTCGATTACAAGCAATATCGTTGATACCGCGTCTGCCGACGAGGCAGTAAAGGCGGCAAGCCGTATGGCGGAAGCGGGCGACGTCGTGCTGCTCAGCCCTTGCTGCGCAAGCTTCGACCTGTTCGAGAATTACGAAGACAGAGGACGAAAGTTCAAGGAGGCCGTAAGGAGACTGTAACATGAAGGAAAAGAAGCGCTCGCTCTGGAACGTCATCGAGAGTGTCGAAGGTGACAAGGTGATATGGATAATAGTATTGTTTTTGATACTGTTTTCCATTGTCTGCATATTCTCTTCGACTTCACGGCTTGCGATGATGGGAGACGCCACCAGCAGGCTGGACATACTCAAGGGACAACTGTTCATTGTGGCGGCGGGACTTGCTCTCATATTAATATGCTACAACATCAAGAACCTGAACTTCTTCAGGACTGCGTCCAGATACGGCTTTGTCATTTCGCTGGTTCTGCTGGTCTTTCTTGACCTGCACCTGAAACTCGGGCCGATAAAGTCGATTCAGTTCAACGGCGCCTGGAGGGCCATCAGCGTATTCGGCTTCCAGCTGCATGTGTTTGAGGTTGTGAAGGTTGCAATGGTGATGTACCTCGCCTGGGCGATAGATGCATATCACAAGAAGGAACTTAAGCTGAAAGTCAGCGACTTGTGGAAGCGAATAATATACATTTATGCGCCTTTCCTGCTGGTGACGGTTCTTGTGCTGCCGGGAAGCAACTCCAGCGCAGTGTTCATAGGCGGAGTTCTGTTCGTCACCATTCTTTTGGGTGAAATCAACTGGAAGGAGATGCTTCTGCTGCTTATGACCGGAATAGTTGCCCTGGGCGCCTGCGTGGGAATCTATTTCGCAACAAGCAACACTGCCCATCCAATGTTCAAGCGCATTGGAACCGGTCTTGCGAGATTTGACAACACTGACTGGGAAGCCATTTACAGCGACCCGGCTTCGACAAGAGAAATGAAACAGGAGGCCGTGGACCATCTGAGCCAGAGCTACAGCGCCCTGATAGCTGTCAAGGAAGGCGGACTGTTCGGAAAGGGACCTGGACAGAGCACCCAGAGGATAGTGGTACCTGACTACTCCGAGGACTATATGTTCAGCTTTATCGTGGAAGAATACGGCGTTTTTATAGGGCTTTTCGTTGTGTTCCTGTACGTTACCCTGCTCGCCAGGGCCTCGATAGTAGTACGCTGCTGCGGTAAGGAAACCTTTGCCAAACTGGCAGTTACGGGACTGAGCATACTAATTTCAGGACAGGCGATGCTGCACATACTCGTCAACTGTGACATCGGTGTGATGACAGGTCAGACTCTGCCTATGGTAAGTCACGGAAACAGCGCATTTATCTGCTTCTCGATAGCATTCGGCATTATGCTGGCTATGAGCAGGATAGCTTCTCGCAGGATAGACCAGGAAACCCGCAAGGCAGAGTCTCTGATGACTCCTACGGGAGGAAGCGTGTCAGCAGATACGGCTCAGGACGACAATGACGACGACATAATAGACGAAGAAGACGGTGATAGCTACGATAATGAATTGTAAGTTATGGAATATAAGAAACTTAGAGTAATAATAAGCGGTGGCGGCACTGGAGGACACATCTTCCCGGCCGTTTCGATTGCAGGCAAGCTCAAGGAAGTCAACCCTGATACCGAGATACTCTTCGTAGGAGCGGAAGGCAAGATGGAGATGGAAAAGGTGCCGGCAGCAGGGTTCAAGATTGTCGGATTGCCCATAGTCGGATTGCAGCGTCAGCTTAACTGGCACAATGTCAAGAACAATCTGTCGGTCCCGTTCAGGGTGCTGTCAAGCCTGAGAAGGGCAGGAAAGATTATAGAAGAATTTGCCCCTGACGTTGCCGTGGGAGTGGGAGGCTATGCCAGCGCTCCCCTGCTATGGGAAGCTACCGCCAAGGGCATACCGTCGCTCATTCAGGAGCAGAACGGATTTGCCGGCTTGACCAACAAGATGTTGGGCGGGCGTGTGGACAGCATTTGCGTGGCCTACGAGGGGATGGAAAGGTTTTTCCCTGCAGACAAGATAGTCATGAGCGGCAATCCAATCCGCTCGACTATGCACCCGTTCAGTGAGCAGGAGCGCAGGAAGGGTATGGATCTGTACGGACTCGACCCGGCAAAGAAGCACATTCTCATTACCGGCGGCAGCCTCGGGAGCGGGACTCTCAACAATGCTGTAAAGGCGTGGATATCAAATGGATGTCCAGGTGGAGAGGGACTGGAGATTCTTTGGCAGTGCGGAAGCTGGTACAAGAGCGGCGTTGATGCCTTTATGGCAGAACACAAGACGGAAGGCATACATCATTTTGATTTTATCAAGAGTATGGACCTGGCGTTCGCAGCCGCAGATCTTGTCATTTCAAGGTCCGGAGCTTCATCGGTTTCCGAAATTTGCGCTACAGGAAAACCGGCTATTTTTGTACCTTCGCCTAACGTTGCCGAAGACCACCAGACACATAACGCAATGGCTCTTGTAAGCAAGGGAGCCGCGCTGATGGTCAAAGACAGCGAAGCGGCAGTAAGCCTGCTAAAAATGGCTACGGAAAGCGTCAGGGACGATGCCCTGCTGGAGTCGCTCTCCAAAGCCGCCCTCAGTCTTGCACGCCTCGATGCGGCGCAGACCATAGTTGATGAAATATACAGGATTGCGAAATGACGGACGTTTACTTCATAGGAATTGGCGGAATAGGGATGAGCGCCATTGCCAGGTACTTCAAGTTCAAGGGCTTGAGGGTGAGCGGCTATGACCGCACGCCGTCCCCGCTTACAGACAGGCTTCAGGCTGAAGGCATCGAGGTGCATTTCAAGGACGACGTTTCCTGCATTCCTGAGGATGCCTCTGAAACCCTTGTCATATATACTCCTGCCGTCCCGGACACTCTCGAAGAACTGAAATATGTCAGGGAAAATGGCTACCATGTTGTAAAAAGGTCAAAGGCTCTCGGCGAAATCACTGCCGGGCAGACCTGTCTCGCTGTTGCCGGAACACACGGCAAAACCACTACCAGCACGCTTATAGCGCATATTCTGACCGAGGGAGCAAACGGATGTTCGGCATTTCTCGGCGGAATCTCGAAGAACTACGGCACCAACCTGCTGATGAGCCATACGCCTACCGTCGTTGCGGAAGCGGACGAGTTTGACCGTTCGTTCCTGCAACTGCATCCGGCAATTGCGGCCATTACCTCGATGGATGCCGACCATCTTGACATCTACGGCGACCTCGCGCACGTTCAGGAAGCTTTCAGGACCTTCGCTTCACAGGTAAGCGAGACCCTGATTCTCAAACTCGGCTGTCCCGTAAGCAGCGATGACACCGGCGCAAAGATATTTACCTACCATTTCGACAAGCCGGAGGCCGACTTCCACAGCGTCAACCTGAGGCTGGCAGAAGACGGGCACTACACCTATGACCTCTCATACCCGGGCGGAGTGCTCAGCGATATCAGGGTCGGCACCCTTGGCTGGGTCAACGTAGAGAACAGCATAGCCGCCGCAGCGGTCTGCCTGTGCTACGGAATGGATGCCCAGAAGGTCAAAAAGGCAATAGGCAGCTTCCAGGGCGCGGTAAGGCGGCTTGACGAGCACATCAACACGAAGGAGCTCACCTACATCGACGACTACGCCCACCACCCGGCGGAGCTGAGCGCAGCAATCACTTCCATAAAGGAAATTTTCCCGGGAAGGAAGGTGACCGGAATATTCCAGCCCCACCTGTACACGCGCACGCGCGATTTTGCGGAACAATTCTCCCTTGCCCTGGACCGTCTCGATAAAGTGGTGCTGCTGGATATTTACCCTGCGAGGGAAGAGCCTCTGCCGGGGGTCAGTTCCGAGCTGATATTCAACGGGATACACCATGCCGAAAAGGTAATGCTCAAAAAAGACGAGCTGCTTGACTACCTTAGGAACGAGCCTGTTGACGTGCTCTGCACTTTCGGCGCTGGCGACATTGACAGACTAGTGGAACCAATAAAGGAAATTCTGCTTGCCAGGAAATGAAGAAAGGCCTGAAATACACACTCTTCATAGTGTTCCTGTGTCTGTTTGTCGCAGGAACGGGGGTCTTGTATGGAGTCTCCAGGGAAAAGCGCAGGGAAAGGACCTGCGAGCGCGTGGAAGTGCGAATCAGGGACAAGTACAGGTTCGTGGATGAGGATGAGATCAAGGGCTATCTGCAAAAGGGATTCGGCAGCATTTGGGGAACCCGCATAGACAGCGTAGATCTGAGCGGGATCGAAAGATATATCGAAAGCAAAAGCGCCGTCAGGAAATGCGAGGCCTGGTGCAGTTCGGACGGATGCCTGCATCTGGATATTACACAAAGAGTTCCGGCAATTAAGTTCAAGCTGGACGACTACTCCTTCTATGCAGACAGGGAGGGATTTGCCTTTCCTCTCGGCAATGACAGCAAAATCGATGTCCCTCAGGTCGGAGGCAGCCTGCCTCTCAAGGTCAGCAGACAGCAGAGAGGGGAATTTGGAAGCGAAAAGGAAAGGGTCTGGGTAATGTCCGTGCTGGACTTGCTGGACAGGCTGGAGGACAGTAAAGAATTTCGCGGAAGGCTGGAAGGTCTCAGCGTGCGCAGGGACGGAGACCTGGTCCTCAAGCTGAAAGACTGCAATGCACTTTTCATCATCGGCGAGCCAGTTGACATCGACAGCAAGATCAAGGGTATGAGCAGGTATTTCAGTCATATAGAGCCGGATAAAGGCAAAGGATACTATAAAAGCGTTAATTTGAAATTCAACAAACAGATAATATGCAGGAGAGATATCTAGTCACGGCTGACCTGGGAAGCTGCAACACTTCGTTGTCGGTCGCTAAGGTGACCGGTGACAACATACAGGTATTGTTTTATAAGGAAAAGCCTTCTGACGGAGTGCGTTACAGCGCAGTGTACAATCCCGTCAAGGCTTCAAGGGTGCTTGGCTCTCTTATCAAGGAAGCCGAGAGCGAGCTGGGCATAAAGATTCTGAAGGTAGTTGTCGGACTGCCGAAATTCCAGATTCGCTCCGAAAATGCCAGCGGAAGGCTGGAACGCAGCGATGCCGACAGCTGCATAAGCCAGGAAGAGGTTGACAATCTCAAGGACCTCGCATCGGAATACCCTCTTTCAGACAATGCTTCCGAAGAAATCTACGGAGCCGTTGCTCAGTCATTCTCGGCCGACGACCTCATTCAGCAGAGCGAACAGGACGTAGTGGGTGCAACTGCAGCCATACTGGACGGAAATTTCAAATTCTTCCTTGGAAGAAGGAAGGATTCCAAAAACATAGACAATGTCCTCAACCAACTGGATATTGCCGCGGCCGCAAAGGTATTTACCCCTATATGCACAGGCGATGCCGTGCTTACGGAAGAGGAGAAGATCAACGGAGTTGCGCTGATCGAGCTTGGAGGAGGAACCACTTCACTCTCGATCTTCCAGGGAGGACTGATGCGCTATTTCTGTTCCATCCCGTTCGGAGCAAAGAACATAACTACGGACATAAAGTACGAATGCGGTTTCAAGGAGAGCCTGGCAGAGAACATCAAGCTTGCCTACGGCGCCTGCCTGCCTGACAGGCTGCAGAGCCTGAGCGAAAAGGTACTCAGGATAAATGACGAAGAGACAGGACTTTACGATGACCTTTCAATAAGGCATCTCTCCGAGATCATTACCTGCAGGATAGACGAGATACTCGATGCCATCTTTTTCAGGATTAAGGAAAGCGGCTTTGCGGAGCGTCTGCGGAACGGAATTGTCATAACCGGAGGCGGCGCAAACCTTACCAATCTCAGTTATATGATGCAGGACAAGTGCGGATGCAACGTACGTATAGGATACCCGAGAGGAAGGAATTTCAGCGCATCGGGACTGAGCGGGCTCGGAGAGACAGGAGCTGCCGCAACGATAGGAATGCTGCTTGTGGCAAAGAAGAACCAGTACATTAACTGCACGATAGACGAGGAAGAACCGGAGCCTCCGGTTACGCAGGCGGCAGCCTGCACGGAAGCGGTCAGTACTGCAGACGGCTCTTCGGATGATAAGGTGACTACTGCCGCTGTCGGCGGTGCCGCCTCGGATGGCGGACAGCAGGCTGCAGACAACGTATTTGCAGGAATAGGCAGTGCAGCATCCACGGAACTCAGCTCAAATGGTTCAGCCGGAAGCCGGAGAAGCGAGGATCTGTTTGAGGGAACGGTATTTGCGGCAAGCGAGCCGGACGAGGACGAAAGAGAGGAAGCAAGAAGGCGCAAGGCCGAGGAGAAGGAAATGAAGCGCAGGGCAAAGGAATTGGAAAAGGAGAAGAAGCGCAAGTCTAAGGAGGAAAATAAAAAGTCCTTCATCAGCCTGACCTGGATTAAGGACGGACTTTCAAACGTACTGGAAACGGTAGGTACCATGTATGACAGTACCGAGAATGAGGAAGAAGAAAACCAGAATTGATGATTTTGCGAAGATATGACGGATATAATGGATGATTTTGTAGTCGAGCTTGCCCCTAATGACTGGGTAAAATCGGACGAAATAATAAAGGTAATGGGAGTTGGCGGAGGTGGCTGCAATGCCGTCAACACTATGTACCACAAGGGAATAAGCGGATGCAGCTTCATTGTCTGCAACACCGACTCGATGGCATTGGCCAACAGTCCCGTATCTGTTAAGATTCAGATGGGAAAGGGCCTGGGAGCCGGCACGGACCCCATCAAGGGACGCAAGGCGGCTCTCGAGAGTCAGGAGGAGATACAGGTAAAGGCACTGAACCCACATACCCAGATGCTCTTCATCACTGCCGGAATGGGCGGAGGTACGGGAACGGGGGCGACCCCTGTCATTGCCAAGATGGCAAAGGACAAGGGAATCTTGACCATAGCAGTCGTGACCCTGCCTTTCCTCAACGAAGGTCCCAAGGCTCTCACTCGCGCGGTTGACGGCATCAAGGAACTTGAAAAGAACGTTGACTCGCTCATCGTTATCAACAACGAAAAGTTATACGAGTACGACAAGGAACTCATCCACGATGCCATACCTCTTGCAGACGAGGTCGTATGCACGGCAGTCAAGGGCATCATTGAGATAATCAAGAAGCCGGGCTACATAAACGTGGACTTTGAAGACGTAAAGACCATGATGCGCGACAGCGGAATGGCACTTATGGGCTACGGCTCAGGGACGGGCAAAAACCGCATCCACGATGCCGTGGAAGGCGCTTTCCGCTCCCCTCTTCTCAACGACTTCGAACTCAAGAGCGCCCGCAACGTACTCGTAAACATCACCGTGGGCCGCAATGAGCAGGGTCTCACCATGGGCGAAATGAACCAGCTCAACAATCTTATCGACGAATACACCGGCGGTGCCAACAACTTCAAGCGCGGACTCATATACGAGGACGACCCGGACTTCGGCGACAGGGTAAGCATCACCTCCATAGTCACCGGACTGAAATTCAAGGACGTAGTGGGTCCGGTAAGGGACCTGGGCAATTACATTATGCTCACCCGCGACTTTGTGTATGACAGGGAAAAGGAAGCAAGCGAGGAAGGAATTCACCTTGACTTCGTATCACCGGGGAGCAGCAACGGTTACGGCAAGTTCAACTGCGAACTGAAGGAGGAGCCTGCACTGCTTTCCGCTACACTTGATCAATTGTCTAACTTGGAAGATATTCCAGCAATACGCAGAAAATGAAAAGAACGAGAGTAAGATTTGCGCCATCCCCGACGGGACCGCTGCATATGGGCGGCGTGCGCACGGCATTGTACAACTATCTGTACGCAAAACAGAACGGAGGAGATTTTATCATCCGTATCGAGGACACTGACTCGCACCGCTTCGTTCCGGGAGCAGAGCAGTATATCATAGAGTCTTTGAGATGGTGCGGTATCGTCCCGGACGAAGGTGTGGACGAGAACGGAAAGGTGGTCGAGGCACCTGACGAGAAGCATCCTCACGCCCCTTACAGGCAGAGCCAGCGCAAGAGCATCTACCGCAAATATGCCGAACAGCTTGTTGCCGAAGGTCAGGCATATTATGCATTTGACAGCGCAGAGGAACTTGAAAAGGCACGTGCCGAGGCTGAGGCAAAGTCCGAGACCTTCATCTACAACGCCGCATCCCGCAAGTCGCTGCGCAACTCCCTGACACTTCCCGAAGACCAGGTCCAGACCCTGCTTCGCGAAAGGGACGACTGGACAGTAAGGTTTAAAATGCCTGAAGATGAGACAGTTGCAATGGACGATATGATACGCGGACACATCGAGGTCAACACTTCCACCCTTGATGACAAGGTGCTTTGGAAAAGAGCCGACGAACTGCCTACCTATCACCTTGCCAACATCGTGGACGACCATCTGATGGAAATAAGCGAAGTCATAAGAGGCGAAGAGTGGCTGCCTTCACTGCCACTGCACTACCTGCTTTACCGTGCATTCGGCTGGGAAAGACCGCGTTTTGCTCATCTTCCGCTGCTGCTCAAGCCGGTAGGAAACGGCAAGCTCAGCAAGAGGGACGGAGACAAGATGGGATTCCCTGTATTTCCTCTAAACTGGAAGAACAGCGAAGGTGAAACCTATCACGGATATCGTGAGGACGGATACTTCCCTGAGGCATTTGTCAACCTCCTGGCAATGCTTGGATGGAACCCCGGAACAGAGCAGGAACTCTTTACCATGGAGGAACTCATACAGTCGTTCAGTATTGACAAGGTAAGCAAGAGCGGCGCAAAATTCAATCCTGACAAGGCAAAATGGTACAACAAGGAGTATCTTCGCAAGCACAGCGACCGCGAACTCGCACTTCTGTTCAGGCCAATTCTTGAGGAAAAGGGCATAGAAGTGCCTCAGGACACGCTGGAAAGGGTGGTGGCCCTGATAAAGGAAAGGGCAACATTTGTCAAGGACTTCTGGACCATAGCATCATATCTCTTTGTCGCACCGTGCGACTTTGAGCGTTACGGAATCAAGGCAGGGGCTGCAGTGGAGAGCAAGTCGGACGGCAGGGCACCGGATCCTCGCGCGAAGGTATATGACGATGCCGCAACCGCCCCTTTCCTTGCAAAGGACGCGGACAAATTCTGGAAGCCGGAAAACAGCGCCCTGGCACTTCAGGCAGCAGAGCACCTGAGGCAGTGCGGCTGCGAATGCAGCAAGGAAGCCATCGAGGCTGAACTCGAAAGCTTCATAAAGGGCAACGGCTGGCCAATGGGCAAAGTAATGAATTGTCTCAGACTGGCTTTGACCGGTTCGGCGAGCGGACTTGGAATAGCCGACATCATCTCATTCATTGGGATGGACGAACTCGGCAGAAGGATGTCTTATATCAGCGAGCGGCTGGGATAACGGCCTGGCACCGAGCTGCGGCTACGGCACAAGCGTTGCGGCATTCGGGTGCGTGAGGCCGTCAGACTTTCAAAAGTCCTGACGTGGCGGCAAAGCATCCAGGGCATCCTGCAGACTTACGGCGTCTTTGATATCAAAGCCGCCGTTTTTCGTGCGCCTGAGCGAACTCAGAAAGGCTCCGCTCCCAAGCGCTTCTCCCAGGTCACGGGCAAGCGCCCTGATATAGGTTCCCTTGCTGCAATCCACCCTAAGCATAGCGGTAGGAAGCGCGCAAGAGCTTATGTCAGCCACGTTTATCCTGGCGCTGCGTTGTGTATCCGCCTCTGTCACGGGCAGGGCCTCAAAGAGTCTGTCAGAAGGTATAAATCGCTCAAGACCAAGGTCATAGATATTAATGAGCGAAGACTGGAGTATATCTCCGGGGTCAAATTCGCGGCCTTGCTCGCGGGCCTCCCGCAGCATCTTGCGCGCGGTCTCATACATACGCACTCCGTCCACCGACTTTGCGCTGAAAAGCGGCGCAACCTGCTCCTGCTCACCTGTGAAGCGCGGAAGAATTTGCTTAATGCTCTCTTCGCTGACACCGTCGAGGGGGCAGAAACGTTCGATCTCCTTTTCGAGGTCGTAGGACGCCGTTACCGCGCCGAAGGTCACCCCGGCGAGATACTGCTTCGGGGAACGCTGCAGTTCTTCCGCCCGCCTGGTCGCGGGACCTATGCAGACGAGCAGGATGCCGGTTGCAAGCGGGTCGAGCGTTCCGGCGTGGCCAAGCTTCAGGTTTTTTTTGCCGAAGTGCCTGACAGCCGCATACTTGAGCTTGCGTATGACATCGGCAGAAGTCCAGCGGTAAGGTTTGTCAATAGGAAGGACTATCCCTTCGGGATAATCGGCGATATCGTAACTGAACGGCTGCAAAATCAATAGTTCGTTATCTTATCAATCCTTCTCTGGTGACGGCCTCCGGCGAATTCTTCACTCATCCAGGCCCTTACCATTGCATTAACCATATTGTAGGAGGCGAATCGGGCCGGAACGACCAGCACGTTGGCGTTGTTGTGCTGCTTTACGAGCTTGGCAACCTCGACGTTCCAGGCAAGGCCGGCGCGTACTCCCTTGTGATGGTTGAGCGTAATAGCCATACCGTTTCCCGTGCCGCAGATGGCGATCCCGCAATCCACCTCACCGCTTTCCACAGCATTGGCAAGAGGATGGGCAAAATCCGGATAATCACAGCTTTCCGTAGAATCGGTACCGAAATTCACCATTTCGTGTCCCTTTCCGAGAAGGTAGCTGATGAGTTTGTTCTTATACTCCACACCGGCGTGGTCGCAACATATTCCAATTTTCATATCGCTAAAATTAAAGTTACTCCGAAAGAATCTTGTTCTGCTCCTGCACTGAAGCCTCGTGTATTGCGTTAAATACCTTGGCAACAAATTCTCTATCAAGTCCGTAGATATCCGCTGACTTTAGCACGCCCTCAAGGACGGTATCCCAGCGGGAGGCCTGGATGATGGCAATGTTGCTCTCCTTCTTGCACTCGCCTATCTTGCGGCTGATCTGCATTCGCGCGGCAAGAGTGCGGAGAAGTTCCTCATCGCAGGAGTCGATGCGCATACGGAGCTGCTCGATGTTCTCGCGGTATTCGCGGCTGTCGGTATCCTCGTCACGAACGGTGAGCGAAGTGAGCATTGAGATGAGTTCGGCCGGGGTAAGCTGCTGCTTGGCATCGCTCAACGCGCAGGACGGGTCGCAGTGAGACTCGACCATAAGGCCGTCAAAGCCGAGGTTCATAGACTTCTGTGAAAGCTCCTGGATATAATCCTTGCAGCCGGACATATGGCTTGGGTCACAGAAGAATGGCAGCTGCGGATAACGGCTGCGGAGGTCAACTGCTACCTGCCAGTGAGGAGAGTTGCGGTATTTCTTCTCGCCGAGAGATGAGAATCCGCGGTGGATGACACCTATTTTCCTTATTCCCTCACGGTTAAGGCGTTCCAGAGCTCCTATCCAGAGATCAAGGTCCGGATTGACCGGATTCTTGACCAGCACAGGTATATCAGTATCCCTGAGAGCTTCGGCGATTTCCTGCACAAGGAAAGGATTGGCAGATGTGCGGGCTCCGAGCCAGACCATATCCACCCCGTGCTTGAGGCACTCGAATACGTGCTTCTCGCTCGCAACCTCGGTACATACCTTGAGACCTAGTTCCTGCTTGATCCTGCGCATCCAGCGCAGTCCCTCCAGACCTACTCCTTCGAATGAGCCAGGATGAGTGCGAGGCTTCCATATTCCGGCACGGAACACATTGATACCTATTTCTTTAAGTTCTGCGGCAGTGCGGAACAACTGTTCCTCGCTCTCTGCGCTGCACGGTCCGGCAATCACGCACGGTCTCGGCAAAGTGAAGAAGCCCCATTCCGAAAGCGGAGCTATGTCCAATGGCTTTGTCATCGTATTATTCTTTTGATTTTGTTTGCTTGTTCGATAAGAGAACGTATGGCGTCCTCGTCACCCGCATCGATCGCATCCCTGAACTGCTGCATCTTGTCGATGTAGGTATTGATGACCTGAAGCACGTTGTCCCTGTTCTGGGACAGTATCGGCACCCACATGTCCGCATTGCTCTTTGCAAGACGGACCGTGGAGGAAAAGCCTCCCGATGCCAGGTCGAAAATGTGTCTTTCGTCCTTTTCCTTGTCAAGCACAGTCAATGCCAGCGCAAATGACGTAACGTGCGAGATATGGGAAATATATGCGGTATGAACGTCGTGGTTGGAGGCATTCATATATATAGGCCTCATATTGAGGGCGTCATAGAGCTTCTCTATGAGCCTTACCGCGCGGTTGTCCGACTCCTCCGTATTGCAGAATATGCAGGCACGGCCGTCAAAAAGACCCGGCATTGCAGCCCACGGGCCGCTGTACTCCGTTCCGGCCATAGGATGGGTGGAAACATAGCGTGAACGCATAGGGTGATAGTGTACGCTGCGTACCATGGCTTCCTTTACGGAACATACGTCGATGACCGTCCTGTTGCAGTCCTTGCCCTCCCTTGCGTAAATGTCAAGAACATGGGGCAGCATCTTCACGGCCGCTCCAACAGGCACGGCAATGACAAGAATATCGCTCTCCGCCGCTGCCGTATCCAGGTCTTCTATCCTGTCCACCAGCGACATCTTGAGCGCGGCTTCGGCATTGAGACGGTCATTCTCAACACCTATTATTTCATCGGCAAAATGCTTGCGGCGCAGCTCGATGGCCATAGAGCCGCCAATAAGGCCGAGTCCTACAACTGCTACTTTCATATCACCTTCCTTATCCTTTCCAAAGCTTCTTCAAACACCCCAGGCTCGGCGCAAAGCGAAATGCGCAGGTACTCGCGTCCGTTTTTGCCGAAGATGAATCCAGGAGTAATGAACACACCAGCCTCCTCGAGCAGCCTGTCAGAGACCGCTTCAGCATCAGGGCCTCTCTTTCCCCAAAGGAAAAGTCCCTGACTGTCAGGGTTATACTTCACTCCCAGATAGTCAAATATGCGAGCCGCAGCCTGCTTGCGGAGTCGGTACTCGCCATTCAGTTTCTCAAACCACTCAGGTCCACGGTCGAGCGCCGCAGCAGCTGCAAACTGCAAAGGGCGGAACATTCCGGAGTCCATCTGGCTCTTGACCTTGAGCAGCTCGGAGACATACTCCCTCTCCCCCGCTATCATACCGACTCTCCAGCCGGACATATTGTGAGCCTTGCTGAGCGAATTCAACTCTACGCAGCATTCCCTTGCGCGCGGCACAGAGAGTATTGACAGAGGCTTGTCATTGAGTATGAAACTGTAAGGGTTGTCGTTACAGATCAGGATATTGTGTTCGAGCCCGAAGCGGACCAGCCTTTCATACAGTGCCCTGCTTGCAGGCGCCCCCGTAGGCATATTGGGATAATTGGTCCACATCATCTTGACTCCGCTCAGGTCCATTGCCTCCAGAGCGTCGAAATCAGGCATCCAGCCATCTTCTTCACGCAGGTCATAACTAAGGATTTGAGCCTCGCACAACCTGCTTGCAGATGTATAGGTAGGATATCCGGGATCGGGCACCAGAACCTTGTCTCCCTTGTCGAGAAATGCAAGGCTCAACAGGAGAATGCCTTCCTTTGATCCTGTCAACGGCTGAATCTCGCAACTCGGATCGAGTTTCACGTCATAATAGCGCTCATACCAGCGGGCAAAGGCCTCTCTCAACTGAGGGGCTCCGAGGTAGCTCTGATAAGCGTGCACCCCATCCTGCTGCGCCATATCGCACAGGGTATCGATTGCCTCCTGAGGCGGCCTACGGTCAGGAGAACCTATTCCAAGGTTGATTACAGGAGTATCACGCCGGGCATTCAGTTCGGCAATCTGACGGTTCTTGCGGGAAAAATAGTATTCGCGAACCTCACGGGTCCTCTCGGCAGCTTCGACTATCATAGCATAGATTTGTATTCGCCCAGAATGTCAAGGTCCTCCATAAGCGGACGGGCGGCAGCGATGGCCTGAAGATAACGGTCATAGCTCTCGAACTTTATGTCCGCGTAGAAGAAATACTGCCACTCGCGTCCGGGTATTGGCAGTGACTGAATCCTGGTAAGGTTCATATCGTAGAACGAAAGGATGGTCAGGACGCTGGAGAGCGCGCCCGGCTTATGCGGGAGAGTGAAGCAGAGCGTTGCCTTGTCAATCTCCTCACGAGGCACCTGGAGCGCGTCGTCGAGGATCAGGAAGCGGGTGAAATTCTGCTTGTAGGTCTCGATGCTGG
>SFJA01000116.1 GCA_004556005.1 Bacteroidales bacterium
ATCGGGCGATTCTGTTTACGATAGACCAAGAGAATTTCGTGCAGGCTGAGCAAATATTGCTGCTCAACGGTTTTATGAAGAAGTCCACCAAGGACTATAAGAAAGAGATACAAAAGGCACAACATATTTTGGACACGTATTATGAGAAAGAAGATTGACATAGAGAAAATCCAGAAACTATCCACTACTGAGGATATGTTTCAGCAGGAATACGGGCCAAAGGGAACTGCCCGGCGAGAGGAGTTCGAGGCAAAGGCTCGTGCTTGGTACTATGCTGAGGTGCTTCGTGATGCCAGAAAAGCAGCAGGGATGACTCAGCAGCAGCTTGCCGATAAAATCGGCAAAAAGAGAGAGTATGTGGCCCTTCTTGAAAAGGGAGAGACGGACATGCAACTCTCTACTTTTCTTATGATTTCTGATGCGGTAGGTCTGAAATTTGAACTTACCCTGTAAATTTTCCACCCCCTCTTTTTGAATCTGGCGGGCGAGGGCTGAGAGGGATTAGCCACGCTTTGCGTGCCTTTTCCCTTTCCGCTCGCCGCGGGGGCCCTTGCAAACGATTTGAAGCTCACGGCCTTACGGCCTTTGGGCTTTTCCCGCACAAGTCCTTACAGGAGCAAGCTCCTGACGGCCTTGCACGAAAAAAGCCCAGCGCTTTGCGCTGAGCTTCAAATTGTTTGCGGAGAGGGAGGCTCCGAGGAATTGCCAATATAACCCGCTAATTATCAAACATATACACAACTTTGAACTATGCTCGTATGGCCTTTGCATGGCGAAACGTGTCTTGAAAATGGCGATTCGATGTCTACTATTTGACCGCTGGATGTCTACTATGCAGTTGCAATCTTCTGTATGTCAGCGAATTGGCAACACCGTGTCTTTCTTTTGTCAGCATTCCATGCATATTTTCATCAAAATAGGCCGTTCCGGACCCTATGTCTCTAAAATGACTACTTTTTGTCTCTATATGGCAGCGGGGTCCGTTGTTTAATTCTAAATCACTCTGCCACAGCGAATTATCTCGTATATTAACTTGCGTGTTCCAAAGTATGATGCCACATTTGCATACGCTTCTTGGGCGGCAAAGCCGGTGGCTACATTATGGCTACATTATGGCTACATTATGGCAATAATGCGTCAGCATCGTCTATTGGCCGACTTCCGGAAGCCCGATAAATTTGCAAATGTTTAATAACTACCATCATGCGAGCTACATTTAACACCACGTTCTTT
Source organism: Bacteroidales bacterium (assembly GCA_004556005.1). Taxonomy (GTDB): domain Bacteria; phylum Bacteroidota; class Bacteroidia; order Bacteroidales; family UBA932; genus Cryptobacteroides. The sequence goes on from SFJA01000116.1 coordinate 1,234, forward strand.
ATTCAGAGAACCCGCTGCAATTCGGAGGGCAAGGCCCCGATCCTGTGCAGGCTGACAGTCAACAAAGAAACGATCCATATCTCCACCAAGCAGTATGTGCTTCCGGATCATTGGGATAGCACCACTTACAGGACCACCGCCCAGACAAAAGAGGAGAAGGTGATCAACCGAGCTCTGGACGAGATGCAGGGAGCGATCCAGAGACACTACTACGATCTGCAGGGAGCCGGCGAGGTCATCAGTGCCGGCAAGATCAAGATGAGACTCTGCTCCACAGACGAGAAGGCTAACATGAGCATCGGCAAGCTCTTTGACCTCTTCATTACCGATTATGAGCAGCTGGTGCTCACTCAAGACTACGGCCACGAGAGCTTCTTCCGCTATAAGGTGTGCAAGGACAGGGTGATGCACTTCATCTCGATGAACTACAAGACGAGCGATCTTCCGCTGACCAGCATCGACAAGCGCTTCCTCGACAAGCTGTACCTCTATCTCAGGACCGAGCGCGGTCTGAACAACAACACTGCGGTGAAGTTCCTGCACCGCTTCTCAAGTGTCTATAAAATGGCAAGGGACAACGGCTGGGTGAACGGCGATCCGTTCAAGCTGCAGCACCTGCACCTCGATAAGGTGGACCGCAGCTACCTGACTCAGACCGAGCTGAATAAGGTCATGGAGAAGGAGTTTGAAACTCAGCGGCTGGAGCAGGTCCGGGACGTGTTCATCTTCTGCTGCTTCACCGGATTGCCATATATCGATGCCAAGAAGCTCACCAATCAGCACCTGAAGGTATGGTCGGACGGGAGCCTCTGGCTCACCCTTCACCGCCAGAAGACGAAGGTGCCGGTGAATGTCAAGCTCCTGCCGATAGCGCTGGAGATCCTCGACAAGTATAAGGACAGTATCGCCTCACGCGGCGGGAAGCTCCTGCCGGTGCTCTCTAACCAGAAGTGCAATGAATACCTCAAGGAGATGGCCGCTGTCTGCGGGATCAACAAGGATATCACCTTCCACTCGGCCCGCCACACCTTTGCCACCACAGTCACCCTCGAAAACGGAGTGCCGATCGAATCAGTATCGAAGATGCTCGGCCACACCAATGTCAAGACCACCCAGCTCTATGCCCGAATCACCGACACCAAGGTCAGCAATGATATGGATGTCCTGCAGGAGAATCTTCAGGGCGTGTTCGACAAGCCACTGATGCCGAGTATCAAGGCCCGCAAGAAGGTGGCTCAGGCCAAGGAGATCGCCCAGCTTGCCCAGCAGTTAGGAGTGGCCCTCTGATAACGACCATCCAGCATTATCGCGCAGATCCTTTCCGGGACCTGCGCCTTTTCTTTATCACTGACCGGGACCGAGAGCAAGGAGGATATTGCGACCGGGGCGATGAGGAATATGATATTCTTGACCGGGACGAGAAGCGAGGAGGATAATGCAGCCCGCCTGAAAAGCGAGCGAATTAATCGCGTATATTCGAAATTAAGGAGAATATGCCCAGAGGGTGGACCCCACACAGGCGCGTCAGTGGGGTCCATATTTATTTATCCAAACGAAGTGCGGAGATATCATATTCCTTTCCGAGTGGGGCGAGAAGTAATATGCATATCGCAGCCCGGCCCGAAAGCAAGGAGGATATTGCGACCGGGGCGATGAGGAATATGATATTCTCGACCGGGACGAGAAGCGAGGAGGATAATGCAGCCCGCCTGAAAAGCGAGCGAATTTATTCTTATTTTAGGTTATATACATTCATGTCCATTTATGTAAAAAATTCCTGCTGACCTTGTTTATGTCTTGTCAGTCACCATTTGCAAAACCATATTTGACCCTCAAAGAGGCTG
>SFJA01000038.1 GCA_004556005.1 Bacteroidales bacterium
TGTTCGACACGCAGCAGAACGACTACAAGATTACTTCGGACCGTTGTCCTTTCCACACCAGTCCAAAAGCCAACATTGCAAAGGAAATGTTCGACGCCTTCAGGGCTGAAGGGATAATGCCGGGAGCATATTTCTCCATAGCCGACTGGTACAACGATGATTACTGGTGGGACTATTTCCCTCCGAAAGATGCGTCTCCGAACTATCCTATCGACAAATTCCCTGAAAAATGGAACAGGTATCTCGACTTTCTCAACGCCCAGGTTGACGAACTTACCGGCGGTGAATACGGTGACCTGCAGATGCTCTGGTTCGACCTTGCGACCACCATCCCTCTGGACAATTACGACCGCATTGCCGCCACTGCCCGCAAAAACCAGTCTGACATTATGATTGTAGCGCGCAGCACCGGTACCATCTATGAGAATTACCTGACACCGGAACAGAAGATTCCGGACACGGCCCTTCCATATCCTTGGGAGTCCTGTATCACTATGACACACGCCTGGTCATATCGTCCGGGTGCGCAGTACAAGCCAACCCGTACCATACTGGAAATGCTTGTACAGATAGTATCAAGAGGAGGAAACCTGCTTCTCAACGTGGGACCTCGCCCTGACGGAACCCTCGAAGATACGGCATACGAGCGTCTTCGCGAGATAGGAGACTGGATGCAGGTCAACTCTGAAGGCATCTACGGAACAAAGCCATATACCATCTGCCAGGACGGGAAGGTATGCTTCACGACCAAGGACGGATACGTGTATGCATTCTACATCGCTGACGAAGACGAAACGGAAATGCCTTCGGAAATCACTTTCAATGGAGTCGTCCCGGCCGGACAGAAGAATTCTGTCACTCTGCTCGGATATGACCGTCCTCTGGTCTGGAGCGGAAACGGCGAGGGCGGACTCAGGGTTGTCATTCCTGAAAAAGTCAGAAAGAACAAGCCTTGCGAGCACATCTGGTGCCTCAAGATAAAGTTGTAGCACCATGTCGTTCGTACACCTTCACGTCCATACACAATATTCCATTCTTGATGGTCTGAGCAATATCGGGGCGCTTTTCGAGCGTGCCCGCGAACTCGGAATGCCTGCACTTGCCATCACCGACCACGGCAATATGTACGGCATAAAGGAATTTTTCAAATACGCCAACGACAAGAAAAACAAGGATGAGAACGGCAATTTCATCGTAAAGCCTATCATTGGATGTGAGGTGTACGTAACACGTGGTTACAACCACAAACTCCACGATGCCGCACACAAGAAATACTATCATCTCATACTGCTGGCCAAAAACTACGATGGTTACCGCAACCTGATGAAGATAGTCTCCACTGCGCACATCGAGGGAATGTACTACAAGCCGAGGGTCTCGCACGAGGTAATAGAAAAGTATCACGAAAACCTTATATGCAGTTCCGCCTGTCTTGCCGGCCAAATCCCTCAGGCCATACTCAGCGGAGACATTGACGCCGCGCGCAAGGCAATAGAGTGGCACAAGAGGGTATTCGGTGACGACTACTACCTTGAGGTAATGCACCACCGCACGCAGATAGAAGGTCTGCCGCAGGAGGCGCAGGCCGATCTTGACGGCGTGGGAGCCAGACAGCAGGAAGCAAATGCAAAGATATTCGAACTGGCCAGGGAGATGGGCGTCAAGGTAATAGCTACCAATGACGTACATTTCATACGCAAGGAAGACGGACCGGTTCACGACCGCCTCATCTGCATCACCACCAACGCCAATATCAACGACGAAAAGCGTCTGCGCTACACCCAGCAGGAGTACCTCAAGTCGGAGGAGGAGATGGCGGCGATATTCCCAGACCATCCGGAAGCGCTTGCAAACACCCTCGAAGTCTGCAACAAGATAGAATCGTTCCAGATAGACCGCCCTCACGTGCTCCCGAAGTTCAACCTCGGAGAGGAATTCATGCGCGACATCGACAGCTATCTCGAGAAGTACCGGGAGGTTATCGACGAGGGCCGCTACTCGGTCACCAAGGACAAGAAGAGCGGCGAGGTCACGAAGACCTACAGAGGGGACGAATTCTGCCACTCCGTGGCATACCTGTGTCATATCACCTACGAGGGCGCACGCCGCCGCTACGGAGAAGTGCTCAACGAAGAGCAGAGCCAACGCATTGATTTTGAGCTCAAAACCATTTGCAAGATGGGCTTCCCGGACTACTTCCTCATCGTGCAGGACTACATCGCGGCCTGCAGGAAGATGGGCTATATGGTAGGCCCGGGGCGTGGCTCGGCGGCCGGTTCAGTGGTGGCTTACTGTCTCGGAATCACCAATCTCGACCCGCTCAAGTACCAGCTCCTTTTCGAGCGATTCCTCAATCCTGACCGTATCAGCATGCCTGATATCGACGTGGACTTCGAGAATATCAGCGCCGCGCACGAGTACGTGGAAAAGGTTTACGGAGCGGATCACGTTTCCAGGGTGATAACCTTCGGAACGATGGCCGCAAAAAGCGCCATCAAGGACGTTGCCCGCATCAGCGGACTGTCCATCGAGGAGTCTAACCGCCTGACCGCTATGGTTCCGGACCGCCTGAGCGAAAAGGTGGAAAAGGAATATCCTTTCAATCCTCAGTTCGACGACCTCAAGCCAGGTTTCAAGATGATAGAGAAGGAAGTCGAGGTAAAGGACGAAGATGGCAACGTAAGCAAGGAAAAGAAGAAGTTCCAGAAGGGACTCGAGGAGGTGGATGTCAAGATCAACCTAAAAAACTGCTTCAGGCTCGTGCCGGAGTTTATCAACGAACTCCAGAACGGTCCGGAGATAAACCGGGACGTGCTGAAATATGCCAAGGCGCTCGAGGGTACCATCAGGCAGGTCGGCCAGCACGCCTGCGCCACCATCATAGGAAGGGGAAACCTCACGGATTACATACCTATCTGCCTTTCAGTTGACAAGGAAACGAAGCAGGAGGTCTGGACCTCGCAGTATGACGGCCACTACATCGAGGAAGTCGGAATGCTCAAGATGGACTTCCTTGGGCTCAACACATTGTCAATCATACACAAAACCCTTGACAACATAAAGAAACGCTGGGGGCTTGACATAGACATAGAGGCGATACCAATAGACGACAGGGAAACCTACGAGCTTTACGGACGCGGAGACACCACCGTGGTGTTCCAGTTCGAATCGCCGGGAATGAAGGAAAGGCTCAGGCAGCTGCATCCGGAAAGGTTCGAGGACCTCATCGCGATGAACGCCCTCTACCGCCCGGGTCCTATGGACTACATTCCGGACTTCATAGACCGCAAGCTGGGGCGTCAGCCAATCAGCTACGACCTGCCGGAAATGTCCGAATTCCTCGAAGATACATACGGCGTGACCGTATATCAGGAGCAGGTCATGCTGCTTTCCCAGAAGCTCGCGGGCTTTACCAAGGGCGAAGCCGACAAGCTGCGCAAGGCTATGGGAAAGAAGCAGATTTCGGTGATGATGGAGCTCAAGGAGAAGTTCATGAAGGGCGGAAAGGACCGCGGCCACCCGGAAAAGACTCTCGACAAGATCTGGAAGGACTGGGAGAAATTCGCCCAGTACGCATTCAACAAGTCGCACGCAACCTGCTATGCCTGGGTAAGTTACCAGACAGGATGGCTGAAGTGCCATTATACTGCCGAATTTCTTGCCGCCAACCTTTCCAGCAGTCTGGACAATGCCGAGGAGCGCAAGAAGATACTCGAGGACTGCCGTCTGCACAAGATAAAGGTGCTCTGCCCCGACATCAACGAAAGCGGACAGGAATTTAACGTAAACAAAGAGGGAAACATTCGCATAGGATTCGGCGGAATCAAGGGATTCGGTGCCAATGTGGCAGATACCATAATCAAGGAAAGGACGGAGAACGGGGCCTTTTCCGATGTCTGGGACTTTATCGAAAGGGTTGGCCGCTGCATCAATGCCAAGTCATTCGAGATGCTGGTTTACAGCGGCGCCTTTGACTCGCTCGGTTACCGCAGGGAGCAGTTCCTGGTGCCTGACGGCGAGGGAAAGACCTTTATCGAAAAGATGGTGAGGTACTCCACCCTCTATGACAACGACTCGATGAACTCGGGAATGTCGCTGTTCGGAGACGTGGAGGAACTCAAGCCTTCAAGGCCGGAGATGCCGGACACTTCGGAAGAGCTTGACCTGCTTGTCAAACTCCAGAAGGAAAAGGACTTGCTGGGAATGTATATTAGTTCGCATCCTCTCGATTCTCACCGCTTTGAGGTTGAGAATATTGCCGATACCCAGCTTTCTGAACTGCCGGATGTCATTACTCTGTGCAACGAAAAGAGGAGCGCCAGAAACGTGAGGTTCGCCGGAATCGTGACAGAGATGAAGCCATCCACCAGCAAGACGGGAAACCCAATGGCGAGGGTGACACTCGAGGACTACAGCGGCAACTACAGTTTTACGCTCTTCGGCAAGGAATACGAGACCTATCTGCCTTACCTGCAGCTGCACGCACAGCTTTTCATCGAGGGTGAGATAAAGGAGAGGTACCGCCTCAAACCGGAGGAAATTGCTCAGGGAAAGAAGGTGGATTACATACTCAAATTCAAGAGTATTGGCCTGTTGGGCAATATTTGCGAGAACTATGTTACGGAGTTGCGGCTAAATGTTGATACCTCTTTGCTCAATCCTGAGTTCCGCAAGTCTCTTTCCAGGCTCCTGGCAGCCAACAAGGGTAAGATACGACTGATACTGCATATCAGCGACCAGGCTACAGGCTACAGTTTCGACACTCATTCAAAGAAATATGAGGTGCAGATAACCTCCGACCTGCTTGCCGGACTCGATGCCCTCGGAGTCAGCTATAACGTAGTCCGGAAGTAATTCCGCTCCGCCGCAATCGGCAGTGCTATTTTGCCGCGATGTAGCCGGTGGTCCAGGCCGCCTGCAGGTTAAATCCTCCCGTGACGGCATCCATATCCAGAGCCTCTCCTGTTACATACAGCCCGGGGAAACCCTTGACTTCCAGAGTGTTGAGATTCACTCCGGCAAGGTCCACGCCTCCGCAGGTTACAAACTCTTCCTTGAATCTGGCACGACCCAGTATGTCATAGCAATCTGCGCACAGGCTGTTTTTGAGCCGTGAAAGACCTTTGCTCCCAATTTCGCTGCACCTGATGTCGGGCCTGAGCGCCGATCGCGCGATGATATGTCTCCAAAGCCTGTCCGTCAGCTCTTCCGGACGAGTATTTGCAAGCTGCCTTCCTCCCGCCTTCGACCCTCCAACCAAGCCTTCCAGCATATCGGCGGTTTGCATTTCATTGAGGGATAACCAATTGATTATCAGCCTACCTTTATACTGCATCTGCGAAAGTGTCCTCGCCGCGTACGAACTCAGCCGCAGCGTTGCCGGACCGCTCACACCCCAGTCCGTTATCAGTACAATTCCTCTGCTGCGATGCGCCGTCCCTGCTATCGAAAGCGTCGCGTCCCTGACCACCGTCCCGCCCAGCTGCCGCAGCTTCTCGTCATCAAGCCGCAGGGTAAACAGCGACGGCACGGTCGGAGTAAGAGGAACGCCTTGTGGAAGAATTCTTCCCAATACCTCGCTGCTGCATCCGCCGACGCTGACGACGACCCGGTCTGCTTCCAGATGCTCGCCCGAAGCGAGGGAAATATGATACCCGCAGCCTCCGGAGCTGCGCAAGTCGCTGATGCTAATGACTTTGCAGCGGCATCGCAGACGCACCCCGAGCCTGGACATCAGCCTCTCGAGCGTATGCACGAGCTGCATCGCATCCTGACTGCGCGGAAAAACGCACTGGTCATCCTGCACCACCAGCCTGACGCCCTCGCGCTCCCACCAGGCCATACAATCGTTCTGGTCAAATTCTCTCAGCCCCCTTTTCATCAGCTGTTCGCCGCGCGGATAGACTTCGCGCAGGCTTCCGACCTCATTGAAGCTGTTGGTGAGATTGCAGCGACCGCCGCCGGTGATGGCGAGCTTTTGCAGCGGCGCGGGGGCCGACTCGAGAACGACTATATCCCAGTCGGGATGCCTGCGCTTCATCTCTACCGCGCAGAAGCAGCCGGACGCGCCGGCACCTATGATTGCAGCCTTGTACATCGGGGACAAAGATAGCAATTTAGCCACATTGGGCGGCATTTGGGGCGAATTTTTAATTATTTATCTAAAAAAGTCAAATTATTATTGCTAAACAATAAATAATTATTATATTTGCGAAAACTAAAAACCAAGATACTATGATTGAATGGTGGAACTCCCTTGATCTTGTGATGAAAATTTTCTGGTGCATCACCATTGCAGCTTCGCTCATTTTCATCATCCAGACGATAATGGTCTTTGTCGGAGCCGATACAGGTGCCGATTTTGACGCGGACTTTGATTTGCCTTCCGAAGCAGGAGACGGAGATCCCGGTATGGGATTGCTTACTTTCCGCAACTTCGTGAATTTCTTTCTCGGATTTGGCTGGAGCGCAGTGCTTCTGCGAGACTCGATAAACTCCATTTCGATACTCCTGCTTGTGAGTATTGTAATAGGAGTGCTGCTCGTGTTCCTTGTGATGATGGTTTACAAGTGGCTGGGCAGCATGCAGGAGTCCGGTAACATCGATGTGTTCAAACAGGCCCCTGAGTGCCACGGAAAGGTTTATCTGACCGTTCCGGCACATCGTCGCGGAAGCGGAAAGGTACAGATTACCATCAACGATGCAATACGCGAATATACGGCTATGACAGACGGCGAGGAACTTGTGACCGGGACGCAGATACGCGTAATCGAGGCAATCAACGCCAGCACCCTGCTCGTCGAGGAGGAACAGTCTATAATTATCTGATGGCTACTTAACTTATCAACATATTATGGCAACTTATCTTATTCTTATCATTGTGGTGGTGCTTTTCATCACCTTTGCCGCAATCCTAAAGCGTTACAAGAGATGTCCTTCGGACAAAATACTTGTAATTTTCGGTAAAACCGGACGCAACTCCTCAGCCAAGTGCATACACGGAGGAGCGTCGTTCATCTGGCCTGTTTTCCAGAGCTATGCCTTTCTTGATTTGACTCCGATTTCCATCGAGTGCAATCTAACCAATGCCCTTTCAAAGCAGAATATCCGCGTTGACGTTCCTTGCCGATTTACGGTTGGTATCAGTACCGAAGCCGACAGCATGACCAACGCCGCCGAGCGTCTGCTTGGCCTGACCATCGAGGACATTCGCAACGTGGCTACCGATATCCTTTTCGGACAGCTTCGTCTGGTCATTGCTACTATGGACATCGAGGAAATCAACTCCGACCGTGACAAGTTCCTTGCAAACGTGAGCGCCAACGTCGAGGCGGAGCTTCGCAAGATCGGTCTCAAGCTCATCAACGTCAACGTTACCGATATCCGTGACGAGTCCGGCTATATCGAGGCTCTCGGTAAGGAGGCTGCCGCCAAGGCAATCAACGACGCAAAGAAGAGCGTTGCCGAGCAGAACCGTTATGGTGAAATCGGTAAGGCAGAAGCCGACAGGGACAAGGACATCAGGATTGCCGAGACTTCCCGCGATACCCGTATCAACACCGCCGATGCCAATGCAAAGGCCGTTGAGGGTGAGAACAATTCTCTTATCGCCATTGCTCAGTCTGATGCTACACGTCGTGAGAAACAGGCTGAAGCTGAGAGACTTGCAGTAGCTGCCGAGAAGGTGCAGGCCGCCAAGGCCCTCGAGGAGGCGTACAAGAGCGAGCGTGATGCCGAGCTTGCCCGCGCCGAGAGGGAAAAGGCAACCCAGACTGCCAATATCGTGGTCGGCGCCCAGATCGAAAAGGAAAAGGCAATCATCGAGGCAGAAGCGGAGGCAGAGAAGATGCGCCGTCTTGCAAAGGGTGAAGCCGATGCCATTTATGCCAAGATGGACGCCCAGGCTCGCGGTTCATTAGAGTTGCTCAGCAAGCAGGCTCAGGGTTTTGGCCAGCTCGTTGCTTCAGCCGGTGGCGATGCGCAGCAGGCTATCACTATGCTCATTACCGACAAGCTTCCTGAACTTGTCAAGACTCAGGTTGAGGCTGTCAAGGGCATCAATATCGACAAGGTTACCGTTTGGGACGGTGGCTCGGGCGAAAACGGCAAGACCGCTACCGCCAATTTCATCTCTGGTATGATGCAGAGCGTGCCGCCACTCGAAGATCTCTTCAAGATGGCCGGAATGAGCCTGCCGGGCTATCTCAAGGGCAATGCGGAAAACCAGAAGCAGGATGAAGGCAAAGATGGCCTTGATCCGGAGGTGAAGAAATGATAGTGGTCAACGTGGACGTGATGCTTGCCCGCAGGAAGATGACTTCCGGAGAATTGGCTCAGAAGGTAGGCATCACTCCAGCCAATCTTTCCATCCTCAAGACAGGCAAGGCAAAAGCCATACGCTTCAGCACGCTCAACAGCATTTGCGAGGCTCTGGCCTGCCAGCCTGCCGATATCCTGGAATATAAAAATGAGGAAGCCTTTTGACAGCTTCTAAACCAGTCCCTGGTCAACCATTGCACCAGCGACTTTGATAAATCCGGCTATGTTGGCTCCTTTTACGTAGTTGACATAGCCGTTTTCTTCAGTGCCGTATTTCAGGCAGGCGGCGTGAATGTCGGACATGATGCGGTGCAGGTGCTCGTCCACTTCCTCGGCGGTCCACTTCTGCCTGATGCTGTTCTGGGTCATCTCGAGACCGGAAGTCGCAACTCCTCCGGCATTCGAAGCCTTGCCAGGCGAATACAGCAGTCCGGCGTTCTGGAAGATTGCTATTGCTTCAGGTGTCGTAGGCATGTTTGCACCCTCGACCACGCAGTAGCATCCACCCTTCACAAGCGCCTCGGCATCCTCCTTTTCTATCTCGTTCTGGGTTGCGCAAGGCAGCGCGATTTCGCAAGGGATGGACCACGGCCTGCGTCCTTCCATATATGTAACGCCAGGGAAGCGCTCAGCGTACTCCTTGATCCTTCCTCTCTTTATGTTCTTGAGTTCCAGCACGTAAGCAAGCTTTTCCTCGTCCAGTCCGGCTGGATCGTAAATGCTTCCGTTGGAGTCAGAAAGGCTTACAACCTTTGCTCCCAGAGCCATAGCCTTCTTTGCCGCGTATTGGGCAACGTTGCCGGAACCTGAGATGAGCACGGTCTGGCCTTCGAAAGACTTGCCGCGGGTCGCGAGCATCTCCTGAGCGAAGTAGCAGACGCCGTAGCCCGTCGCTTCGGGACGGAGCAGGCTGCCGCCCCAGGCAAGACCCTTGCCGGTAAGGGTGCCGGTGAATTCGTCCCTGAGCCTTTTGTACTGGCCGAACAGGTAGCCTATCTCGCGGCCGCCCACTCCGATGTCGCCGGCAGGAATGTCGGTGTCGGGACCTATGTGCTTGCAGAGTTCGGTCATAAAGCTCTGACAGAAGCGCATTACCTCCGCGTCAGACTTGCCATGCGGGTTAAAGTCGCTGCCGCCCTTGCCGCCTCCCATAGGGAGCGTAGTGAGGCTGTTCTTGAAAGTCTGCTCAAAAGCGAGGAACTTGAGAATGCTGAGGTTTACGCTGCTGTGGAAGCGCAGGCCACCCTTGTACGGGCCGAGGGCGCTGTTCATCTGCACGCGATATCCCTTGTTGATGTGAATCTCGCCAAGATCGTCGGTCCAGGGAACTCTGAACATGATGACGCGTTCAGGCTCAACCATCCTCTCAAGGATTCTAAGGTCAATAAGATAGGGATTTTCTGTGACATAAGGGGCCACACTCTCGACAACTTCCCTCACCGCCTGGTGGAACTCCGGCTCTCCCGGGTTGCGGGCAATGAGTTCATTCATAAAGTTATCGACAAACTTTCGGGTGAACTTGTCCATAAAGAATAAAGGTTTAACACTACAATCTCCAAATTTAGCTTATTTAACTCTAAAATGCAAATTAAAGATTTTTGCTATATTTGCGAACTAAACCTAAATCAGCAAAAGAATGGACAATTCTTTAAAAACTTTATGTGCCCGATATACTGCGCCTCAGGAGGCACAGCATACAGGTCTTTACCCGTACTACAAGCCGATAAGCTCCGGCCAGAATCCTGTCGTAAGGATGGCCGACGGACGCGACGTACTCATGTTCGGCTCAAACTCCTATCTTGGACTGTCCGATGACCCGCGCCTCAAGGAGGCAGCGAAGGCAGCAATAGACAAATACGGAACCAGCTGTTCCGGAAGCCGTTTCCTCAACGGAACCCTTGACATCCACCAGCAGCTCGAGGAACGCCTTGCGCAATTTGTCGGCAAGGACGATGCTGTTACTTTCAGCACGGGCTTCCAGGTGAACCTCGGAGTCGTGAGCACTCTCGGAGGCAGGAACGGATACATACTGCTCGACGACACCGACCACGCTTGCATAATCGACGGCTCGCGCCTGAGCTTCAGCACGGTTTACAAATTCAGACACAACGATATGGACTCGCTCGAGTCCAAGCTGCGCAATTGTGCCGCAGATGCTCCCAAACTGATAGTCGTTGACGGCGTGTATTCTATGCTCGGCGACCTCTGCCCGCTTCCGCGTATCTGCGAACTTGCAGAGCAGTACGATGCTGCGGTAATGGTGGACGATGCTCACGGCCTGGGTGTATTTGGCCGCAACGGAGCCGGTACCGCCGACCATTTCGGTCTCACGGACAAGGTTGACCTCATTATGGGAACGTTCTCCAAGAGTTTCGGCTCCCTGGGAGGATTCATCGCCGGAGACAAGGAATACATCAACTACATCAAGCACACAGCACGTTCGCTCATATTCAGCGCGTCAATGACCCCTGCGGCCGTGGCTGCGGCAAACTGCGCTCTTGACATAATGCAGCAGGAACCGGAACGTATAGAGCATCTCTGGGAGATAACCCACTATGCTCATAAGGCATTCAGGGACAATGGCTTTGATATCAATGCAACCGTTTCTCCAATCATCCCGCTTATGGTGCGCGACACCGAGAAGGCCCTGATGGTGGTCCGCCAGGCCTACGAAGCGGGAGTGTTCATCACCCCTGTCATCGCCCCTGCGGTACCGGAAAGGGACGTGCTCATACGCTTCGCCCTTATGGCGACTCACACTACCGCCCAGATTGACGAGGCGGTGGAAAAACTCACAGTGATTTTCAAGAACTTAGGAATTATCCAATAATGGTAGTACTCATCACCGGCATCACTTCCGGATTTGGAAGGGCGATAGCGGAGCGGCTAAGTTCCGAAGGACACAAGGTTTACGGAACCCACCGCAGGGACTGCGAGCGTATCCCGGGAGTCAGCTACATCCGCGCCGAGGTCGGCAGTGACAGCGACTGCGAGGCCGCGGTCCGCCAGGTCCTCGATGCAGAAGGCCACATCGACGTATTTATCAGCAACGCCGGAATGGGCATAGGGGGTCCGTTAGAATTCTCCTCTCTCGCCGATGCCCGCCTGCAGATGGACGTGAACTGGATGGGAATGGTGCGTTTCCTGCATCACGTAGTGCCGGCGATGCGCAAGCGGGGCAGCGGTAAGATTATCTGCCTGAGCAGCATAGGCGGTCTCATCGGACTGCCTTTCCAGGGTCTCTACTCTGCGAGCAAATTCGCCATCGAGGGCTACTGCGAGGCTCTGCGCATGGAGCTGCGCGGGACCGGCGTCAGCGTGACGGTCGTTGAACCGGGCGACTTCCACACCGGATTTACCGCCAGCCGCAAGAGCGTGGCCGGACCGGAAGTCGAGGCCGCCTACCCGAGCTACACGACCTCCCTCGCCTGCATAGAGCACGACGAGACCTCCGGGCTCACCCCTGATGTCCTTGCTGCCAGAATCAGCCGCGTGCTCAAACGCAAGAACCCGCCGTACACCATCGTGGTCGCCAACCTCGAGCAGAAACTGAGCGTGTTTATCAAGCGAATTCTTCCGAAACGCTGGTTCGCCGCGATTCTTGCCAGCTATTACAAACTGTAGATATGAAAGTCAGATTCAGCATACAATACCATACCGTCTGGGGCGAAAGTCTTACTCTTGACCTTGGCGGACGCCGCCTTCCGATGAATTGGGGAGCGGATTCGGTCTGGAGCGTTGAGGATGATGTTAAAGCTTCAGAACTTCTTGATTATCAGTATTATGTAATGCGTGATGGCCTTATCTGGCGCACAGAGTGGGAGCATCACTGCCGCAAGGTTGACGGACGCAGGCGCAGCATTGCCATCGAGGATGTCTGGATAGACTGCCCGATCCCCGGATGCCCTTTCCCGCGCCGGCATCAGGCCGAAATCTTCGACCGGCCGGGATTCCGCGGCGCCGGAACAGCGGTACCGGTATTCTCCCTCCGTTCGGAAGAGGACTGCGGTATTGGCGACTTCGGTGATCTGCGCGCGCTCGTTGACTGGGCAGCCGCAACCGGCCAGTGCATAATCCAGCTGCTCCCGGTCAACGACACCACCCGCAAGGGCGGCTGGCAGGATTCGTACCCCTACAGCCCGATATCCGCATTTGCCCTCAACCCTCTCTACATACGCCTGCAGGACGCCGGCGTCGAGGAAACCGAAGCGTTCGCCGCCCTTCGCAGGGAACTCAACGCACTGCCGGCGATAGACTACCCAAAGGTATTCGAAGCCAAGATGGGGCTGCTCCGCGAAGCCTACGCCCGTCACGGCAAAGCCGACACCGCCCGCCGCGATTACAAGAACTTCTGCCGCTCCAACGCCTCCGTCTGGCTGGACGAATACGCCCTTTTCTGTGCACGCAGGGATGGGTTCGAGGCCCAATTCTACCGTTGGCTGCAGTGGCATCTGGACCGTCAGTTCAGCGCTGCTGCAGACTATGCGAGGAGCCGCGGGGTGCACTTCAAGGGCGACCTTCCGATAGGAATCAGTTCCGACAGCGCAGAGGCTTACTGGCATCCTGAACTCTTCAATCTCGATTGCAGCGCCGGCGCCCCGCCAGACTATTTCAGCAAGGACGGGCAGAATTGGGGCTTCCCGACCTACAACTGGGAGGAGATGGAAAAGGACGGCTATGCCTGGTGGAAGGCGAGACTGCGCGTGATGAGCAGGTATTTCGATGCATTCAGGATAGACCACATACTCGGATTTTTCCGCATCTGGGAGATTCCTTCCCGGTTCAGGAGCGGCACCATGGGCTATTTCAACCCGGCCCTGCCTTACACCGCAGAGGAGATTGCGGATATGCTGCTGCCTGTCGAAGGCCTGTTCCACGAGGACCCGCGTCACGAGGGCTGCTACCAGCCGCTCATCAGCCCGGATACCTCCGGCTTGGAGTGGTGGCAGAAAGAAAGGTTCGACGCTGTTTACAACGATTTCTTCTACCACAGGCACGATCAGTTCTGGCTTCGCAATGCAGAGAAGAAACTGCCTGAGCTGCTGGGAGCTACGGGAATGCTTGCCTGCGGGGAGGATCTCGGAATGGTGCCCGGCTGCGTTTCGGGAGTGATGGATCACGAAAAGATTCTTACTCTTGAGATGGCGATGATGGACAAGGGCAGGCCGTGGCCTGTGCTGAGCGTCTGCGCCACTTCGAGCCACGATATGGATACGCTCAGGATGCAGCATCAGGAAAAATGCGGCAGCGACCTTTCCACGGGGGAGGCGTACGACATCGTAAAGGCTCATCTCGACTCGGCTTCGATGCTGGCGATTTTCCCGGTGCAGGACTGGATTGCGCTTGATGAGAAGCTGCGCAGGAAGGACTTTATGGAAGAGAGGATCAACTATCCCGCCGATCCGGACAACAAGTGGAAGTACCGCATGCACTTAGGGGTTGATGCCCTTATGGCGGACCACTCTTTCTGCGAAAAGCTGAGGCAACTGATAAAATCAAGCAATAGATAGCTCATTTCAAGGGTTTTGGCTTCATTTTTAGGGGCCGATTGTTTCTTTGTTTCGAGAAAAAGACTAACTTTGCAAACTATTTTTGGAAATTAATTATTAAACTCCATAAATTTTATGCAAAGTAAAGGTGCTATCAGGCTTGTGGCAATCCTTCTCGTGCTGGCTTGCGTATGGCAGCTCTCCTTCACTCTGGTTTCCAAGATCCAGAGCGGCAAGGCTGAGAAGCGTGCGGAGGCGGCAGCGGAGGCAGTTCAGCTCACAGACAGGTTTGCAGCCGTCGCTGATGCCGACAAAGCCTTTTTCCTCGACTCTCTCAAGAAGAGCGAGACCCGTCGTTACACAGACTCGATTGCTAACGAGAAAGTTTATTTCGGTTATACCTACAAGGACGTACAGACCAATGAGCTCAACCTCGGTCTCGACCTCAAGGGCGGTATGAACGTGATGCTTCAGGTTCAGCTCGAGGACCTTGTCAAGGCTCTTGCAGGAGACAACCAGACCCCTGCATTCAACCAGGCCCTCCAGCTCGCCAAGCAGCGCAGCGTAAACTCTCAGAGCGACTTCATCACCCTCTTCGCAGAGGCTTGGAAGGAAGTTGCCCCGGGACAGAGGCTCGCTCAGGTGTTCGGAACGTACGAGATGCGCGAGCGCATCAGACCTGAGTCCAGCGACGAAGAAGTCGTAAAGGTTATCCGCGAAGACGCCGAGTCTGCCATCGCAAACTCATTCAACGTGCTCCGCAACCGTATCGACCGTTTCGGCGTGACCCAGCCTTCAATCCAGAAGATTGGCAACACCGGACGCATTCTTGTCGAGCTCCCTGGCGTAAAGGAGCCGGAGCGTGTCCGCAAACTGCTTCAGGGAACCGCTTCGCTCGAATTCTGGCCTACTTTCGACTGCTCCGAGATCCTTCCTTTCCTCATCGAGGCCAACGGTCTGCTTGCACAGTACAACAACGCAGCCGAGGAAGCTGCCGCTTCAGAGCCTGTAGAAGAGGCTGAAGAGACTGCAGAGTCAGATGCAGTGGCAGAGGCCCTTAAGGCACAGGAGAGCGTGGATAACGCAGACCTTGATCAGTTTAAGAAGCAGAATCCTCTCTTTGCACTCCTTTCCCCTAACCAGAACAGGGGTACAGCCTGCATCGGCTACGCAGTAGGCGCCGATACCGCAGCTGTCAACAGGATGCTCAAGGACAAGAGGGTGGCAGACATCTTCCCTGCAGAGTTCAGACCTCTCTGGAGCGTCAAGCCGGTTGACGGTGGCAACGTATATGAGCTCGTTGCAATCAAGGTGACCTCACGTGACGGAAAGGCTCCTCTTGACGGCGATGCAGTCGAGGATGCACGCGTATCATACGACAATACCCGCCGCAACGGTGAGCCAGGCGTTTCAATGACCATGAACGCCAGCGGCGCCAACACCTGGGCAAAACTTACCAAGGAAAATATAGGCAAGCAGATTGCCATCGTTCTCGACGACGCGGTTTACTCATATCCTGTTGTTCAGAACGAAATCACCGGAGGCAATTCCTCAATTACCGGAAACTTCACGGTTGAGGAGGCAAACGACCTTACCAACGTGCTCAAGTCAGGTAAGCTCCCAGCACCTGCAAGCATCGTTCAGGAGCAGGTTGTAGGACCTTCACTCGGTGCAGAGTCAATCAGGAGCGGTCTCATCTCATTCGTAATCGCGTTTGTACTCGTGCTCCTCTATATGATACTCTTCTACAGCGGAGCAGGTCTCGCCGCCGACCTTGCGCTTCTCACCAACGTGGTACTCCTCTTCGGAGCCCTTACCTCATTCGGTGCAGTGCTTACCCTGCCTGGTATCGCAGGTCTCATCCTTACCCTCGGTATGGCCGTGGATGCCAACGTGATCATCTATGAGCGCATCAAGGAGGAACTCAAGGCAGGCAAGGGTCTCGGAAAGGCAGTTGCAGACGGTTACAAAAATGCCTACTCTGCAATTATCGACGGTCAGGTGACCACTCTCCTTACCGGTCTCGTGCTCTTCTTCTTCGGAACGGGCCCTATCAAGGGATTTGCAACCACCCTCATCATCGGTATCATCACCTCTGTCCTTACCTCCATCTTCATCACCCGCCTCATCTTCGAGGACCGCATCAAGGCAGGAAAGGGCATCACTTTCGAGAACAAGTTCACCAGCAACTTCCTCAAGGGAACCAAAATTGACTTCCTTGCAGGCCGCAAGTGGTCATACATCGTTTCAGGCGTTCTCATCCTCATCTCCCTGGTATCCATCTTCACCAAGGGCTTTACCTATGGCGTTGACTTCACCGGAGGCCGTACCTATGTAGTACGCTTCGACCAGCCTGTTACGGCAGAAGAAGTTCGCGGAGCCGTTTATGACGTATTTACCGCCGGAGACGCCGAGTCTTCAGTAGAGGTTAAGCAGTTCGGTGGAGACTCACAGATGAAGATCACCACTTCATACAAGTACAAGAACGACGACTCAAGCGTCGATACCGAGATTGAAGGAATGCTGTACGA
>SFJA01000117.1 GCA_004556005.1 Bacteroidales bacterium
AAGAGTTTCCACGGCCGCACTTCCGGAGCCGTTGCGCTTACTGACAACCCAGCCATCGTATCTCCATTCAACTCTCACCACAAGGTCAGCTTCTGCGATCTCAACGATGCCGCCGGCGTGGAGGAGATTCTGAAGGGCGGAGACGTTGCCGGAGTGATCATAGAAGGCATTCAGGGCTGCGGAGGCATCAACGTTCCCGACAACGGCTTTATGCAGGAACTCAGCGCTCTCTGCAAGCGCTACGGAGCGTGTCTCATTCTCGACGAGGTTCAGAGCGGTTACGGCAGGACCGGACGCTTCTTCGCCCACCAGTGGAACGGCATCAGGCCTGACATCATCACTATGGGCAAGGGCATTGCCAACGGCTTCCCTTGCGGAGGCATACTCATTTCTCCTGAGTTCAAGGCCGTGAAAGGTATGCTCGGAACTACATTCGGAGGCAATTATCTTGCTATGGCTGCGGCACTTTCCGTACTTGACATAATGGAAAGGGAGCACCTGACGGAAAATGCCCTGAAGGTCGGAGAACATCTCAAGAACAGCATTCCGCAAAGCCCGCGCATCAAGGAAGTCAGGGGCCGCGGACTTATGCTGGGAATTGAAATGAACGAAGAGGTGGCGCCTCTGCGCAAGGCCCTGCTCTTCAACAAGCACATTTTTACCGGAGTTTCCGGAAAGAATATGGTCAGACTGCTCGCGCCACTGTGCCTGAGCATTGAAGAGGCCGACAGGTTTATAGAAGCACTCAAGGAACTGTTATGAAAAGTTTTTTCCACGTACAGGACATAGGCAATCTTGACGCCGCCCTCAAGGAGGCGATGGAAGTCAAGCGCACACCGTTCGCCTGGAAGCATCTGGGCGAGAACAAGACCATTATGCTGGTGTTCTTTAACAGCAGCCTCCGCACCCGCCTGAGCAGCCAGAAGGCGGCCCTGAACCTCGGGATGAATCCTATCGTACTCAACATAGGCCAGGACAGCTGGAAGCTCGAGACCGAACTGGGAGTCGTTATGGACGGGGACAAGTCCGAGCACCTTCGCGAGGCCATCCCGGTTATGGCAAGCTACTGCGACATAATTGGAGTACGCTCGTTCGCAGGACTGAGTGACAGGGAATTCGACTACGCCGAAACGGTTCTTAGCCAGTTCCTCGAGTTCAGCGGCAAACCGGTAATCAGCCTCGAGTCAGCTACCGTGCACCCTTGCCAGGCATTCGCCGACCTCATCACCATCGAGGAGCACCGCAGCAGCAAGCGTCCCAAGGTCGTCCTGACCTGGGCCCCGCACCCGAAGGCGCTGCCACAGGCCGTGCCAAATTCCTTCGCGGAATGGATGAATGCTGCCGACGTCGATTTTGTAATCACCCACCCTCACGGCTACGAGCTCGACCCGCGTTTTGCAGGAAATGCGAAGGTGGAGTATGACCAGTTCAAGGCCCTTGAGGGTGCGGACTTCGTATATGCAAAGAACTGGAGCTGTCCGGGTGTTACAAACCCTGCGGATTACGGAAAAATCCTGAGCCGCGATATGGCATGGACAGTTGATGCCGCTCATATGGCAGTTACCAACAATGCCTATTTTATGCACTGCCTGCCTGTCAGACGCAATATGATTGTGACTGACGAGGTTATAGACTCCGACAGGAGCCTGGTGATTCCAGAAGCGGCAAACAGGGTCGTTTCAGCCCAGGTAGTGATGAAGAGGATGCTCGAAGCGATGCAGGATTGAGCCGCTTATGCTTAAGGTTGTAAAAATTGGCGGGAATGTGGTGGACAATCCGGCGATGCTGGAAAAGTTCACGGAAGAATTTGCGCAGCTGCCCGGAGAGAAGATACTCGTGCACGGAGGGGGCGTGATGGCCGGGAAGGTGCAGGAGGCGCTCGGT
This sequence comes from Bacteroidales bacterium, assembly GCA_004556005.1. Taxonomy (GTDB): domain Bacteria; phylum Bacteroidota; class Bacteroidia; order Bacteroidales; family UBA932; genus Cryptobacteroides. The sequence goes on from SFJA01000117.1 coordinate 1,885, forward strand.
GTCGAGGTGGTAAAGATTCAGGGACGCAGGGTGACCGATGCGGAGACCCTCAGGGTGGTGACTATGGTGTATGCCGGACTGTGCAACAAGAACATAGTCGCGCTGCTGCAGAGCCGGGGCTGCAATGCGATAGGGCTTGCAGGGTGTGATGCGTCTGTCATTACGGCGCGCAGGAGGCCGCCTATAGACATAGAAGGCAGTATGGTTGACTTCGGCTTTGTGGGCGATGTCACTGCGGAATCGGTAAGCGTGCCCGTGGTGAGGGCGCTGCTGGATGCAGGGATGGTTCCGGTGTTCTGCGCAATCAACCACGACGGCAAGGGCAATCTGCTCAACACCAATGCAGATACCATTGCTTCCAGCGTTGCTTCGGCCCTCGGGGCGGAACTTGTGACCTGCTTCGAGAAGCGCGGAGTGCTCAGGGACAAGGACGATGACGACAGCGTGATTGCCCATATAAATCCGGAAAGTTTTGAGAGGATGAAGCAGGAAGGCAGCATTTCGGACGGAATGATACCGAAGTTGCAAAATGCTTTCAAGGCGCTCAGGGAAGGTGCCGTTAAGGTTACGATAAAGCACAGTTCGGAACTTCTGAGCGATAGCGGAACGGTTATAAGCTTATGATGGACAAGTATTTAAAAGATTCTATCGAACTGCTGCGCCGTATGGTGGGGACACCTTCGCTTTCCTTCGGGGAGGCGGAGGTCTGTTCTATATTGGAGCAGGCGCTGAGCAGTTGGGGCGTTGACGTGGTAAGGATGGGCAACAATCTGCTTGCAAGTTATTTCGGGGCTGGAGAAAAGGCTCCCGTACTTGCGTTTGATGCCCATATTGACACGGTGCCTGCCGCGCAGAGTTATACCAGGGACCCTTTTGACCCGGGGAAGGACGAGTCTGTGGTTTACGGTCTGGGCAGCAATGACGACGGAGGCAGCGTGGTCGCTATGATTGCGGCCTTCAGGCATCTTGCGAATAGCGGATCTGCGGTAAACCTCGTACTCACGCTTTGCTGCGAAGAGGAGAGGTCAGGCCCTGACGGGGCTGCGTTTATTTATGGAGCTGAAGGTCCTTTTGCCTGCGGCACGATACGCAAGCCCGATGCAGTGATAGTCGGGGAACCTACAGGAATGAAGGCTGCGACCAGCGAGCGCGGACTGCT
>SFJA01000118.1 GCA_004556005.1 Bacteroidales bacterium
GGCTATGCCCTGAGGCCGTGGCTGCCGGTTCTTACCGGGCAGGTTGTCGGCAGCGTCAAGGAGAGCGAGCAGTTCCTTTTTGACTGGAGGCAGACCCTTGGAGAACTGATTGTCGAGAATCATTACGATCAGGTGAACGATATTCTGAAACCTTACGGAATGCGGCGATTTTCCGAGTCGCACGAGGAAAGACGCGCCTTTGTCGGAGATGGAATGTCCGCAAAGAAAGGAGCTGATATGCCTATGTCGGCATTCTGGGTGAGATCAAGAGCCGGATGGTATGCCGCTTACCCGGGAAGCGTGGCCGATATCAGGGAGTCCGCTTCGGTGGCACACATATATGGTCAGAACCTTTGCGGCGCCGAGTCATTCACAACCAACGGAAAGAGGGGCAAATGGGATGGCTACTGGGCTTATCAGTGTCATCCGGGATATCTCAAACGCTTTGCAGACGACGCTATGGCGCAGGGCCTCAACAGGTTCATCATACACAGCAGCGTTCACCAGCCGTCGGACGAGCACGTTCCGGGACTGAGTCTGGGCATATACGGACAATGGTTCAACCGTCACGATACCTGGGCGGAAGAGGCAGGTCCGTGGATAGACTATCTGAGCCGAAGCAGCTTTATGCTGAGCCAGGGCAGAAACGTTGCGGACATAGCTTTCCTTTACGGAGAGGATACCAATCCGAGCATAAGGTTCTACGGAGAGCGGAACAGCGTTCCGGCAGGTTACAATTACGATTTTGTCAATGCGGAGATTCTTGAAAAGGAGGTCAGGGCAAGCAAGGGCCGACTGGTTGCTCGCAGCGGTGCTGAATACAGGATGGTAATGATCGACACCGCCATACACAAGATGTCCATAGGACTGGTACGCAGTCTCGCAAAGCTCGCCAGTGCCGGCGTCCCTATCTGCGGAAACCGGCCGCTGATGTGCGCCGGAAGAGGATTTGATGAAGAATTCGACATTCTTGTGAAGGATATTTGGGATTCCGGTCGCAGCAACGTGCACTGTGCGGACAGATTGACCGAGGCGTTTGCGGCTGCAGGGCTTGAGGAAGATGCAGTTCTCGGCAGGGACAGTTGCGCGTTTGTGCACAGGAAACTGGACGGGGGCGAACTCTATTGGGTAGCCAACGTTTCGTCGCAGCCTTGCACGATGGAAGTGTCGCTGCGCTGCAACGGGCTCAAACCGCAGATATGGCACGCCGACAGCGGAATTCGTGAGGATGCCGCCTACAGCATATCCGACGGCAGGACCGTTGTCAGGCTGGATATGGACAGGGACGATGCGCAGTTCATCGTGCTGATGGAAAAGGCCGGAAAGAACCTTTGCGCGACAGTGGAAAGGAGAAGAGCCTGCGGCACTGCAGACGAACTTACAGACTGGACGCTGACTTTCCCGGACGGACGGGGAGCCCCGGAAAAGTACGAAATGAAGCAGCTGCGCGACCTTTCGGGAGTTGAAGAGGAAGGCATACGATATTATTCAGGCACAACGGTTTACAAGACTGTCCTGCATCTGGACGATGTACCGCAGCATTGCAGCCTGGATCTTGGAAAGGTATGCAATATGGCAAGGCTTGTCGTTAACGGCAATGACCTCGGACTGCTTTGGAAGGAGCCTTACAGAGCCGCTCTGGACGGAGTCCTGAAAGAGGGCGACAACGTTGTGGAGATAAGGGTGACCAATTCCTGGGCAAACCGGCTGATAGGCGACGCTCGCAGCGCCAGGGACGCTAAGAAGTACAGCTTCACGGCGGAAAGATACTATGCACCTGAGGACCCGCTTCCGCAGTCGGGTCTTGTCGGTCCCGTGCTTCTCGTCAGGGAAAAATACGAAACACGCGCAGTAGATGGAGGTACAACGCTTTCAGGCAAAGCATTGTACGAAAGTTTCATCAATCCTCCGAAGCAGGCACGACCGAGGGTATGGTGGCACTGGATGAACGGAAACATCACAAAGGAAGGAATACGCAAGGATCTGGAGTGGATGCACGATGCGGGCATCGCGGGATTCCATAATTTCGACGCGGGACTGGAGACTCCTCAGGCAGTCAAGGAGCGTCTTATCTATATGACTCCGGAGTGGAAGGATGCTTTCCGTTACGCTATGCACCTTGCCGATTCGCTTGACCTGGAAGTCACGATTGCAAGTTCTCCGGGCTGGAGCGAAACGGGAGGTCCTTGGGTCAAACCTGAGAATGCGATGAAGAAGATCGTATGGCGCGAGTGCGAGATCCAGGGCGGATCGAGGGTTAATATGCAGTTGCCTGAACCATACCGCAACAGGGGCGATTTCCAGAATGAAAGTTCAGGAGATCCATACGACCCTGTTCTTGACAACATATACGGAGACATAGCCGTGATTGCCGTAAGAATGCCGGACGGAGAGTTGTCCTCCAATGATTGGGACGTTTCCGTAAAAGCCAGCGATGGAGCTGATACCGAGTGTTTTACAGACAATGATTACAATAGTGGGCGCATCATAGGATGTGACAGCGAAGGCAAGTCCTGGCTTATGTTCAGCTTTAAGGAGCCTCAGACGATAAGGTCTATATCTCTCGGAAGGATGGGGGCGGACCGCTACAGACGCAGCAGGATTCTTGAGACCAGTGATGACGGCGTAAACTGGACCCTACTGTCGGACATTCTGCCCGATGCCATTACAAAGCAGTTCAGTTTCAACGTCAAGCCGACTACAGCCAGACATTTCAGATATTCTTCCACGGACGGGACCTGTCTGGAATGCGCCGAGATAAGAATCAATGCTTCGAGCCGGGTGGAAATAGATACCGAAAAGGCAGGCTTCTACATCTCCGGATCCGTAAGGGACAACTACCCTACCCCACCGGTCGATGACGCTGTTCCGGAAGACGGCATTATCGATATCAGCAGGCATTGCCGCGACGGAAAACTGAACTGGAACGCTCCTGAAGGAAGGTGGAAGATACTCCGTTTTGGATGGAGCCTTACGGGAAAGGTCAATGCGCCTGCTTCCCCCGAGGCTACGGGACTGGAGGT
>SFJA01000119.1 GCA_004556005.1 Bacteroidales bacterium
CGTCTTTTCCCTCACCACCTCCGGCTTGTCAATTCCTATGGTAAAGGTAGTATCCGGACACTTTTCGGGGTTGAGCCCCCAAATCCTGAACCACGGCGCTCCAAGCAGTTTCCCCACAAGGTCGTGCAGGGCAATGTCAACCGCCGCTTTTGCAGCACTGTCCTCGGGCGAAATCGAATCGACATAGTCGAGAATGTCCTCCATCCGGAAAGGGTCCGCGAACTGAGCCAGGTCCACCCGCTGCAGGAAGCGTCCCACAGACTCCACCGACTGCCCCAGATACGGCGGCATCGATGCCTCGCCATAGCCCGTCAGGCCTCCGTAACGAATCCTGACCAGCTCAGCTGCATCCTCTCCCGGGGCATAACGGCCGGTCTCCCGATTTGGGCCGAATCGTCCCGTGAAGATCCTCTCCGGGAACAATTCTCCTGCCCTCTGCATGCGCCGACGAGCCCTGCGGCAGCGCCTCCCGCAATGACGGCACTCGCTCCGAGCCCCGCTTTCTTGATGAATTGTCTTCTGTCCATTGTCTGATTCTTTTGCCATCGGCAAATATACAAAAATGAGGGGACCCCTCAACCGGCAGTCCCCTCGAATGATGGAAGAATATTTTCGTCCCGGCATCTACAGTGCCCTGAAGCTGACTGCAAAGCCACCGCCCGGCGCCATATGCAGCTGGAGACTGTCCTTGCTGCTTACGTTTGACTTGCTGATGGTGTAGGCCTTAGGATTGTTTCTGTAGTGAGCATCGGCGGAATCCTGATAAATTGTAGCCTCGTAGGTCTTGCCTTCGCAGAGGAAGTCGAGCGCCACGCTGACATCACGCGCGTTCTCGTCAGTCGTGCCGCCGAGGAACCAGGTATCCTGTCCCTTGTTGAATGCCGCAGCCGAACCGCTAAGCGTGCTCTGCTTTGGCTTGCGCGCAACGATCACATAGTCATTAGGTTCCGCATCGATGTAAACGCTCTCGTCCCAATCGACTGCAACGTCCTTGATGAACTGGAATGCGTCCATATAAGGACGATAGTGATCAGGTGTATCGGCAGCCATCTGGAGAGGCGAATACATTGTAACATAGAGAGAAAGCTGGTTTGCGATGGTTGCGTTGACCCAGCTGTCGTTGCCGCACCAGGACTTGAGGTCCTGCTCGAAAATACCAGGGGTAAAGTCCATAGGACCGCCGTTCAGACGGGTGAACTGCAGTATGGTGGTATGGTTAGGTTCCGTACCTCCGAAAGCCTGGTATTCAGTACCTCTTGCAGACTCGTTGCCTATGAGGTTAGGGTAGGTCCTGCACAGACCGGTAGGACGCACGGCCTCGTGGGCATTGACCATGATGTGATGACGGGCCGCTTCAGTCACTGCGTAGAGGTAGTGGTTTATGATCCACTGGCTGTAATGATGTTCGCCGTGAGGAAGGATGTCTCCGACATAACCGCTCTTGACAGCATCGTAGCCATAGCGGTTCATAAGATTGTAAGCGGCTTCCATATGACGCTCGTAGTTGCGCACTGAAGACGAAGACTCGTGGTGCATAACCAGCTTTATGCCCTTCGAGTGGGCGTAGGCATTGAGGGCATCTATGTCAAAGTCTGGGTAAGGAGTCTGGAAATCAAATACATAGTCCTTGTTGCAGTTTGCCCAGTCTTCCCAGCCTATGTTCCATCCTTCGACCAGAAGGGCGTCGAAGCCGTTTTCGGCTGCAAAGTCTATGTAAGCGCGAACCTTTTCGTTGTTGGCACTGTGCCTTCCGTTTGGCTTTGCATTCTCATAGTCGGTGACACCGAGCATAACGGAAGGGAAGTCATCGGTATATGACCAGCTGCCGGCACCTGCAATCATTTCCCACCATACACCCATATATTTTACAGGGTGTATCCACGATACGTCCTCAAGTGCGCAAGGCTCGTTGAGGTTGAGCACCAGACGGCTGGCAAGCATCTTTTCTGCACTGTCGGTTACCTGGACAGTTCTCCACGGAGTGGTGCAAGGTGTCTGCATATAGCCTTTCCAACCCTGTGCATCAGGGGTGAGGAAGGATGTGAGCACGTGGGTCTGCTCATTCACGTCAAGATGCATGCAAGGATAGTTTACGAGAGCTGCCTCGTGGATTGTAATGTACAGTCCTTCAGCTGTTTTCATAATCATTGCTGTCTGCACGCCACTCTTTGAGAAGAGAGTCTGGGAAGAATTGCCGCAAACGTGGGCAGGGAGTTCGGCGCTGATGCCGGAAAGCGGAGTCTCGGCGTACTGGTACTCCTGAGTGTCAAAGTCTCCCGGAATCCACCAGGCCTTATGGTCGCCTGCCATTGCAAATTCGGTAAGCTCCTCCTTGATCACGAAATAGTTGAGCTCCTGGTTGCCGGGGAATTCGTACCTGAACCCGAGTCCGTCGTCGAAGAGCCTGAACCTGACGTTCATAAGGCGGCCGCTTCCGTCCTGCTTGAGGCAGACGAGCAACTCGTTGTAGTGGTTGCGAATGCTCTTTTCCTCGCCCCAGACAGGCTCCCAGGTCTCGTCGAAGCTGTCGGTTTTGATGTCGGTGACACTGAATCCGCAGTTGAAAGGATAGCAAGGCTTGGCATCCGTTTTGGCAATGCCGGGATCGTTGAAGTCAAGTTTCGTTGACTTGAGCGATCCGCGCAGCTCGAATCCGAGGCGGCTCGGGAGTACCACGTCGGTCTCGCCGAAGCGGAGCGAATACATCGGTTCGCCTTTTTCCGAGAGGGCGAAACTCATCGTCAGATTGCCGTCAGGTGAGCTCAGAGTAGCTTTTTCGCTCAGAACCGGGCTCTGTGAGCAGGCCGCAAGAAGCACTGCAGCCGCTAAAATGATGATGTTCTTCTTCATTATTGTGTTATTCAAATTCAACTACCATTGTACTGAGCGGAGCAATTCTTATCTCCTGCCCGAAATCCACCTTGTTTCCGCCCACAATGTCTGTGCCGCTGACAAGTTCTTTGCTATCCGCGCCCCTGCGTGCAGCCCCTGCCATTGTAAATTCCCTGTAGTCTTCCCAAGGAATGACCTTTTCCTCGTGAGAGTTGTTGGCATAGACAAATACGGTCTGCTCGTCGTTGTAGCGGAAATAGGCGAGGGTATTGTC
>SFJA01000120.1 GCA_004556005.1 Bacteroidales bacterium
ACATGCTTCTCTGGAAATGTTGCACTGGGAACCGGCATGAATGACGGCCCTTCCGCAGTGCTCTCGCTGAGGATGAGCAACACCGGTTCATCATCCTCCATCAATTCGGCCCTTTCCCTGGGATACCATCTTGACGGATACCACAGCGGCATGAACACACCGTTTACGGTTACGCTTTCATCAGCCAAGGCGGAGTCCGTGTCATACTATGCGGACTATGACATCGTAAAGCCGACGTTCTACCTCGGCAGCGGCGACACCTTTCCGCAGAATCTTGGCTGGAACCTGGGCGGTGAGACCTATATCGTTTCTTGCAACCCGTCATACATAGACCTCCTCTGCGATGTATATTTCGTCGGCAAGCTCCGCTCGACGACAATCAGTCCGGTGCTGCTCTTCCAGAAGGGCGGGAACTCCGCATTCAGTTATGTCCCTGGTTCAAGGACGACCATCGAGCAGCCGTATTTCTGCGACGGTTGCTCGATGACCCTGAAGAATACCTCCGGCACACCGGCAACAATCGACGGCAAGAATTGCAGGGTGTATGTGATGGATGCCGACAAGGGTATCCGGTCACTTAGCGAGGACCTCTCGATACCGAACCGGTACATAAGGGCGGACGTGGGGATAAGTACTATAGGGGACAGGACAGTCCAGTATGACTACTGCGACCTGAACGGAGGCTTTGTCGCATCCGACGGCACGGTCGGGACGAACAATTCCTACACGTACAACTGGGGACAGGATGGCTACTACTACAGCGGGGCGGGATGGTACACCGGTCCTCGGATGTCGGATGCCGTCGATGCCAACAGGGACGCCCAGGTAGCCGCATACGACGGGTACAGCGGACGCAATCTCCACAACATCATCATCGAGAATCCCGTTACCTTCAAGGTCGGATGGAACACTTCCTCCAAGTGCCCTGTACTTGAGATGAGCGGCAACACCTTCGGCTGCACCTTCAAGTGTGTAGTCGGTATGTGCTGGACCTCGTCCTGCAGCTGGGACTACAACACAGGCGGCAGTCCCACCACGACAAGGTACGCCGTCTATGAGCCGGAGATAAACAATGCCTCGTACAAGTACTCATACACGATGAGCGGGCTCTCCGCAAGCGTTAACCTACCTTCCGCATATACGGTGGAGAGCAAGTTCGCCTCAATCAACAAGACATACTGGCACGAGAACTGCACCAATGCGATCAACCTCAAGAGCAACCGGTTCTCGCAGCTCGCAATGCCGGAATCGGTGACCTACTACATCAGCATCTTCGTGGAGGACGCCAATTCAGTCTGGGTACCGATCGATACGGAGATTCAGCAGTACACCGGCAAGGTGACTGCATCATACTTCACCTTCTACTCCAACACTGCGAGGGGAACATATGCCGATACTTCGTCTATGACCAACCCTGACGGTTCGGACAGAGGCAAGGACAGCAACGTCAGTTCCCAGGCCTCGAAGTATTCTGACTACACCAAGGCTACGGCCTCCTACGGGGTCGGGTTTGAATTCCTCAATCTGTTCCGCTGGAACCGCTATAATCTGTAAACCATCAATCCTAAAATCATATAAAATCATGACAGAACTCATCAACCAGATCAAGGCGCAGGTCGCCGCAATCTCCGCTGACATCGACAAGGTCGACAACAAAGCAGCACGGGCAAGGGTACGCAAGGCCACCCTCATGCTCGAGAAACTCGGCAAGGTGTACCGCAAGGAAAGCATGCAGTAATCCTCCGGTAAACACGTGAAAGACGGGTCTTCCTGATAGGGGAGACCTGTCTTGTTATATGTCTTTGAATGGACTACTCAGTGACTGCGTAAATCACGTAGAGAAGAAGTCCTACAGTCATTTTCCAGAGGATCTTGAAGAATCCCTTGACGAACCTGATCATAGCAAAACAGATTGGGGTTTGACAAAGTCCTGCCACCTGGCACGGGACGGTATGTATACTTCACTGGGGACGGATGAACACCAGACGCACGGCCTAGACCCCGTACTGCCGGTTCCTAATGTCATCTTCATCTTGACGGACTGAATGCCGCAAGACGGGTTCATACCTGATATGCCACCCTGGAACTGGGTCGGGCACGTATGATTTACCAATGCAAATTTAACGAAAATCCGATGGAATATCAAGAAAAGGAGGCGGAAAAGCTCCGCCTCCAATCTCAGAATGAACTATTCCCCGATGGGATCTTCAGCAAGGTCATCCAGACCGGCTGATTTCAAGAATCTGTTGCTCCGCTCATAATCTTCGGGCGCCGCAATGTGGGCGACGGCAGACGCGGCGACGTTGATTCCGTAGACGAAGTCTTCGGCTTCGCCGTGCAGGACATCCGGACACGCTTCCGAAAATAAATCCATACCGGATGCTCTGATGTTGCTGAGGTCTGTAAGAAGATTCGCGAACTTCGCCTCAGTGTTATTGTTTGCCAGGGCTAGTTCTTTTGTTGATGTAAAGTCGTTTTTCATAATGCTGATTGCTATGAAAGGGTGATACTGAACTGGTCCTGCCGCGACAGTAAGAATTATCCAGAATCTGAATCTACGCAATTCACATTGCGTCAGGGTACATCGGCATATTGCCGGATAGCAGCTTTTCCCGGTGCGGGAAACCTTGCGCCTGGGTTTGACATCAACCCGGTGCTTATTATGACCGTCTCTGCGGCCAATATTTGAAAATATTGTCTATCTTTGTGATAGCAAGTAGTATGATATCTACTGACAAAGACATATAACAGCGTTTTGCTATTGTTTACTGGCAACGAAAATCTACCAACTTTTCAAAGGATACAGGAAAACAATGGGCACAACGCCTGCGCGTTAGCGTGGGCAATGCTCATTTTGTATCCGGGCTTTGGTAGAGCCTTCGTTGCAGGTGAGAGGAGCCCGCGCTTTTCTTGCATTGGCAACTCGCCTGACATTAGGCTTACTGTTGATGGTAAAGTCGTGTATAGGTGGAATACGGATGACATACGTAGACCGCCTATACTTTTATATTGAGTAAAAAGATATACTTTCATTTTGCAATACTATTTGCCAGTTGAAGTGGTTAGTTTAGGCAAAAATATACTGCAAAAATGACATATAGTGTCAGTAATTGTATTTCTTTATCAGATTATATGCTGTTTCTGCGAAAAGGAGTTGTTAGAAACTGCCAAAAACCCAGGAAAATATTTTCGATATATGC
>SFJA01000039.1 GCA_004556005.1 Bacteroidales bacterium
GAGGACATTCACTCGCAGGTGGAAATCCTGCTGACCCGTCGTCTCGGGGATATAGGAAAGAAGATCCATTCGGGCAGGTCGCGCAACGACCAGGTGCTCGTGGACATAAAGCTGCTGCTCAGGGACGAGCTTGCAAAAATGCGTTCCGAGCTGCTCGAGCTTTTTGCCAAACTTCAGGAACTCAGCGAGAAATACAAGGACATCATTCTTCCGGGATACACGCACGCCCAGATTGCGATGCCTTCGTCTTTCGGGCTATGGTTCGGAGCTTATGCAGAGGCACTTGCAGACGATATGTATATGCTTGGAGGAGCCTACAAGGTCACAAACCAGAATCCGCTCGGCTCGGCTGCGGGCTACGGAAACTCCTTCCCTCTCGACAGGGAGATGACCACGCGTCTGCTCGGCTTTGCCAATCCCGAGTACAACAGCATCGCCGCTCAGCTCGGAAGGGGCAAGACTGAAAAGGCGGTGGCTGCCGGGATGGGCGCCGTAGCGCTGACCCTCGGCAAGTTTGCCGCTGACTGCTGCCAGTATATGTGTCCGAATTTCGGATTCATAAAGTTCCCTGATTCGCTGACCACGGGTTCGAGCATAATGCCTCACAAGAAGAACCCCGACGTTTGGGAGATGGTGAGGGGCAAGTGCAACCGCATACTCTCGACAGAGAACGAGATCAACCTTTTGTGCTGCGGCATGCCTCACGGATATCATCGTGATTACCAGCTCCTTAAAGACATACTCTTCCCTGCCCTGGATATGATGCACGAGTGCATTGCCATCACTTGCACAATGCTGGAGCACATCGAAGTCAGGAAAGACATTCTTTCATCGGGACTTTACGACTATATGTTTACTGTAGAGGAGGTCAACAGGCGCACCCTGCAGGGCACTCCTTTCCGCGATGCCTACAAGCAGGTCGGCATCGAGGTGAACGAAGGCAGGTTCAAATATGCCGGCACGGATGCCGCTTCTCTCAAGGTTGCCGATCTGGGTCACACTCACATAGGAAGCATAGGCAATCTGTGCAACAAGGAAATTGCGGCCAAGATGGAAAAGGCTGCGGATTGGGATTTAGTTTAGTAGATATATGAAAAAAGCAACTCTGGTTCTAGCCAACGGACGCCGTTTTGAAGGATTCAGTTTCGGATATGACGGCCCGGCTGAGGGCGAAAGCGTGTTTTCCACCGCAATGGTGGGTTACCCCGAAAGCCTTACCGACCCGTCATACAGCGGTCAGCTGCTGTGTGTCACCTACCCGTTGATAGGAAACTACGGCATCCCTGAAGAAGTGTTTGACAGCAACGGCCTGTGTACGCGTTTCGAGTCCGAAAAGATTTATGTACGCGGCCTCATCATCGCCCAGTACAGCGAGCAGTTCAGCCATTACGATGCGGTAAAAAGCCTGTCGGAGTGGCTGTGCGAGCATAAGGTGCCGGGCATATGCGGAATCGACACAAGGGAATTGACCAAGATACTCAGGGAGGAAGGTTCCATGCTCGGCGCCATAGTTCCGGAGGGTCACGACCACCCTGCGCTGCACTGGACGCCGGAGGATGGGGTCGGCATCCCCGTTGCAGACCCTAATCTCGAGAACCAGGTTGCAATCGTAAGCTGTAAGGACGTAATCAGATACAAGGCGTCCGGTGACAAGAAGATAGTGCTTGTGGACTGCGGCGTGAAGCATCAGATACTGCACTGTTTCATCGACCGCGGAGTCAACGTTACAAGGGTTCCGTGGGACTATGACTTCAACACTCTCGAGTGGGACGGACTCTTCATTTCCAACGGCCCCGGCAACCCGAGCCTTTGTTCAGTAACCGTAGAGCACATCAGAAAGGCTATGGAAAAGGGCAAGCCGATTTTCGGAATCTGTATGGGCAACCAGCTGCTTGGGATTGCCGCTGGCGGAAGCACATACAAACTGAAGTACGGACACCGCAGCCACAACCAGCCGGTACGGCTCGAAGGCAGTGACAAGTGCTTCATAAGTTCACAGAACCACGGTTTTGCAATTGATGAGAAGAGCCTTCCGGAGGATTGGGAAGTGCTGTTTACCAATATGAACGACGGGACCAACGAGGGAATCAGGCACAAGAGCAAGCCTTTCTTCTCCGCGCAGTTCCATCCCGAGGCATCAAGCGGCCCGGTAGATACAGAGTTTTTGTTTGACCGTTTCATTTCCCTGCTATGATAGACGCTTCAATCAAGAAAGTAATCATCCTGGGCTCCGGCGCACTCAAAATCGGAGAGGCCGGCGAGTTTGACTACAGCGGTTCCCAGGCGCTGAAGGCCCTCAAGGAGGACGGAATCAGCACGGTGCTGGTCAATCCAAACATCGCGACGGTGCAGACTTCCGAAGGCATTGCCGACAAGGTTTATTTCCTCCCCGTCACGCCGGAATTCGTCACCAAAGTCATTGAAAAGGAACGTCCTCAGGGCATTCTGCTCTCGTTCGGAGGCCAGACCGCACTCAACTGCGGCGTCGAGCTGTACAAGTCGGGAGTGCTGGGAAAATACGGTGTGAAGGTGCTCGGAACGCCTGTCCAGACCATCATAGACACCGAGGACAGGGAGCTCTTTATCGAGAGGCTGGACGAGATCGGGGTCAAGACAATACGCTCGCACGCGGCCTGCAACCTCGATGAGGCCAAGGCGGCTTCGCGCGAGGTCGGATATCCGGTAATCGTCCGCGCCGCCTACGCGCTGGGCGGTCTCGGGTCCGGATTCTGCGATGACGAGAAGCAGCTTGAGGAAGTTGCCGGCAAGGCGTTCTCGTTCTCCCCGCAGGTGCTCGTCGAGAAGTCGCTGCGCGGCTGGAAGGAAATCGAATACGAGGTTGTCCGGGACTGTGCCGACAACTGCATAACGGTCTGCAACATGGAGAATTTCGACCCGCTCGGCATCCATACCGGCGAGAGCATCGTGGTCGCCCCTTCGCAGACGCTTACCAATGACGAATTCCACTTTCTCCGCAAGATTTCGATTCAGATTGTGAGGCATCTCGGGATTGTGGGCGAATGCAACGTTCAGTTTGCCTTTGACCCCGATTCGGAGGACTACCGCGTCATCGAGGTCAACGCCCGCCTGAGCCGTTCTTCCGCTCTCGCGTCAAAAGCGACAGGCTACCCGCTTGCGTTCATCGCTGCGAAACTCGGTCTGGGCTACCGCCTGTTCGAGCTGAAAAATGCCGTTACGGGCACTACGCCGGCGTTTTTCGAGCCGTCGCTGGACTATGTGGTCTGCAAGATTCCGCGCTGGGACCTGAGCAAGTTCCACGGCGTGTCGCGCGAACTCGGTTCGAGCATGAAGAGCGTCGGAGAGGTGATGTCCATCGGCCGCAACTTCGAGGAGGCGCTGCAGAAGGGTCTCAGGATGATAGGCCAGGGGGCAAACGGCTTTGTATGCGGCAAACGCTATGAGACAGAGGACCTTGACCACGACCTTGCCAACCCTACGGACACCCGCATATTCGCTATAGCGGCAGCGCTCGAGCAGGGTTACAGCGTTGAAAGGATACATCAGCTGACACATATCGACAAGTGGTTCCTTTGCCAGCTCGAAAACATAGAAAAGTGCTACCGTCAGATTGAGGCCTGCTCAGGTCTGCAGGAGGTAAGCGCTTCGCTGCTGCGCAAGGCAAAGAAACTGGGTTTTTCCGACATTCAGATAGCACGCATCTTCTCAATCAGCGAGAAACAGGTGCGCGACTACAGGCTCGGTCTGGGCATCAGGCCGCATATCAAGCAGATAGACACGCTCGCAGCCGAATTCCCTTCCACCACGAACTACCTCTACCTGACCTATAACGGAGTCAGCGACGACATCGTGCCGTCGGAGGGCGACAGGACTGTGATTGTGCTGGGTTCGGGCGCGTACCGCATCGGCAGCAGCGTGGAGTTTGACTGGTGTTCCGTTGGTGCCGTAAAGACCTTGCAGCAAAGGGGTTACAAGACCATTATGATCAATTACAACCCTGAGACCGTTTCTACCGACTACGACATATGCGACCGTCTGTATTTCGATGAACTTAGTCTGGAGGCGGTGCTGGCTGTCTGCAGTTTCGAGCATCCTTACGGTGTGATAGTCAGCGTGGGTGGTCAGATTCCGAACAACCTCGCGCTTCCTCTTATGAATGAAGGCATCAACATACTCGGAACTTCGGCTCTTGACATAGACAGGGCCGAAGACCGGAACAAGTTCTCCTCCATCGTGGACAAGCTCGGTATCGACCAGCCTAAGTGGAAGGAACTCAGCACTATGGACGAAGTTGACAAATTTGTGGAAGATGTAGGCTTCCCTGTGCTCGTAAGGCCTTCCTATGTGCTTTCGGGCGCTGCAATGAACGTATGCTACAGCAAGGAAGACCTGGGCAAGTTCCTCGAGATGGCCGTAGAGGTGTCAAAGGAGCATCCTGTGGTAATCAGCTCGTTCATGCAGCGTTGCAAGGAGGTAGAGTTTGATGCGGTCGCCGATGACGGAAGGCTGGTGGTATATGCCATTTCAGAGCACGTGGAATTTGCAGGAGTGCATTCGGGAGATGCTACGATACAGTTCCCGCCTCAGAAGATTTATGGTATCACCGTTGCAAAGATCAAGAGGATTGCCACTGCGATTGCCCAGGAGCTGCACATTACGGGACCGTTCAACATCCAGTTCCTTACCACGGACTCATACGTCAAGGTAATCGAGTGCAACCTCAGGGCTTCCAGAAGTTTCCCTTTCGTTTCCAAAGTATTTAAGGTCAACTTTATAGACCTTGCGACAAGATGTATGCTCGGAGAGCATCCGGAGGCAGTTCCGAAGAAGGCATTCGAGCTCGAATACATAGGCGTCAAGGCATCTCAGTTCTCGTTCTCGCGTCTGAACCAGGCCGATCCGGTGCTCGGTGTGGATATGGCTTCGACCGGCGAGGTCGGTTGTCTGGGCCGCAGTTTCGACGAGGCCCTGCTCAAGGCCCTGCTGTCTGTGGGACAGAGGGTTCCTGACGGGCCGGTACTCATATCTTCAGGCGACGCGCTGCAAAAGGCGGACCTTCTTCCTGCTTGCCGTCTGCTCGCCGACAAGGGATACAAAATTTACGCTACGGGCGGTTCCTGCCGCTATCTCAACGAAAACGGAGTCAAGGCCGAACTTGCCCTCTGGCCGAACGAGGAGCAGAGAGACGATACGGCAGCGGCTCTGGACCTTATCAGGGAACACAAGGTAAGTCTGGTTATCAATATTCCTAAAAACTTCACACACAAGGAGTTGACTAATGGATTCAAGATGCGCAGGGCTGCCGTTGACTTCAACGTTCCCCTTATTACAAACGCAAGGCTTGCTTCGGCGTTCATCAAGGCTTTCTGCAGGATGAGCACCGATGATCTTGCAATAGAATCCTGGGATGAATTTTAACATTCGTTTTTGCCTATGAGGAAGCCTTTGTTCCTTGTTTTATGGACGGTGCTGTTTGCGCTGTACTTTATCTTTTGGGATTGCCCGAATGCCGTGCGTATCGTGCTGAAGGCTCTGCCCGAACTTCTGATCATTGTGGCCATATTGTGCAACCGCAAGGCTATTGGTCGGAGGACTCTTGTCCCCGTGACGGCTGCGCTTGTGCTCTCGGTGCTAGGAGATACCGCGGGAGAGTTTAAATTCGGCGAAATCATCGATATAGCATTTATCCTGCAGATAGCTTTTTTCGTTGTTGCACAAGTTTGCTATACCGTGTCCTTCGTCCGCAATATCGAGGACAAATGGTGGAAGATGACGCGACGGGAGGCAGTGCTGAAGATAGCGGGAATACTGCTGATTTTCATTTACATCTTTTTTGTGGCAAGCAAAGTGTTTGCCGCACTTGACAGTATCGTGTTTATCATTGCCTGTGCGGTCTATATGGGCACGCTTCTCGCAAGCGGTACTACCAGCATACTGCAGAAAAGGAAAGGGCTGGCATTATTTGTTCTCGGTGCGATGTTCTTCATTTTCTCCGACTCGATAATTGCAATCAACAGCTTTGTAGAGCCGGTAGAGCATCCGCGGGCGATAATCATGTCAACCTACTTTATTGCCCAGCTGCTGCTTAACGTTAACTTGGTAAAGAAGTGATATGGAAAGATACCTCAAACCACTCTGCGAAACACTGGAACCGGAAATTGAAAACGTGCTGTGCAGCTCGTCCGACTTTAACGACTACATGGACGGAATATATGATGGAGAAGGAATAGTTACACCATAAATTTGACTCAGATATGAAGAGCCGGATTTTGGCAGTGCTGGCAGCCATTCTGCCGCTTGTCTGTGCGTGCAACCTGTACGACGCCGATGAATTTGAAAGCATTGACTCTCCTCTCGAAGTAAGGGCAACTGCGCCGGGATACCTGGAGGAGAGCCGTACAAGCTACGATTTTGACGGACTTACGATGATGAGCGAATGGCTCGTCAAGGACCGTATAAGCGTAGTTCCGGGAGGCAAGTCCGCATACCTGAGGCACTATATGGCCATGAGCAGCGGCAAAAGTGCCACATTCAAGCTCATCAGGGGCGACAAGAGCGTTACTAATTCTTCATACATAATTTATTATCCCGGAGGATATCCTGGACTTGACTCAAAGGCAAACATCTACAACGACTGGAGTTACAGCAATTTCGCCTTCGAGGGCCAGGTTCAGTCCAAGAGCAAACCCACGGAGCACATCGCCAAGTACCATACCATGCGCCTGGTATCGTCCAATGACGAGGACTTTGATTTTTCAAAGGGCCGTCAGGCGTCTTGTATGCATATGCTTCTGGCAGGCAAGCTGTTTACCAATCCTTCTTCCATCAGCATCACTCTGGTCAGGGACGGAATGCCTTGTCCGCAGTTGCCGCTGAACAACCAGGCGGACGGAATGATTGCTGACAATGCCCAATATCCGGTTAAAGAAAAGAACGGGGCCACCATCTCATTGGGACTCAGCGGTTACAAGAGCGAGAACTGTCTTGAGGCATATATGATGATGCCGGACAGAGATGTCAGGCTACTTTCGGGCGACAAACTGAGAGTGGTAGTAAGTTGCTCTGACGGAGATTATTTCAGTGAGCTGAGCATTGGTTCAGACATTACGCTTACAGGAGGTCATTGCCATAATCTGGTCATTCGCGGAGGCTGGCAGCTTCAGGGCGACGACCCGTTCTATGAGAGGAAAATAGTCTGGCTGCAGAAAGGAAATGAGAATCTCAACTTCGTGCTAATGGGCGACGGATACACCTGTGAAGACATTGAGAGCGGGGTTTATGACAGCGATATGCGCCGGTTTGCGGGCTATCTTTTCAACATAGAACCTTATGCAAGTCTGAGTGAGGATTTTTCCGTATGCTACGTCATCGCCAGTTCAAAGACGCATCTCAATGCGACCAACCAGACTAACGGAGCCATAAACAATCCGGATGCTGATACACGCTTCTCCACGTCATTCAGATCCGGAAGCACGTTGATCAGTGCCAACAGGACCCTTGTCAGCAATTATGCGCATCCTGCTTTCTCAAGTTCTTTTGCGGAGAACAATGCTACTGTAATTATGATAGCCAATCAGGAGTGTCGTTCCGGCACCTGTTATATTCCGGGACATAGCACAGGAGATTACGGGTACGGCAAATGCGTGGCGTTGTTATCCAAGGGCAGGAGTAAGCTGGAAGGCGAACAACTGCTGCACCACGAAGTGCTGGGACACGGTTTCGGCAAACTGGCTGACGAATATACAGGTAAAAACGGAGGCTCTTCCGAGGATGCCAAACTCCCCCTCTGGAGAGACAAGTATCATTGTTACAGGAACGTGGACGTTTATACCGAAAACAAATATGACTGCTACTGGGGCGATATGTTCGATACGATAAACGACTATGAAGGCACGGAAAATCTCGGCATATACCTGGGAGGACTTTCCTATAACGACTATTTCGGGCGTCCTACCTACAATGCGAGCGAAAGCATAATGAACAAGAACACCGGTCGTTTCAACGCCATTTGCCGCAGGGTGATATACTACCGCTACAAATGTCTGGCAGGTCTGGACAACGGCTGGAGCTGGAAAAGCAAGGAGGAGTTGCAGGACTTCCTCAGGTGGGATGCTGAAACAATGGCAAGATCCGCATTGTCCAACACAGGCACCATCAGCAGGCTTGCGCTTCCTCTCGACCCTGACGTAGCGCCGTCAACGCCTCCGGTGCTCGAACCTATGGACTGAGGCTCTGAAAATGAGGGATTTTTTTTGATTTCCGTATTACACTTTTCAAATAAATCATTATCTTTGTCTTCCAAAGCATCAGGAGATGGAAGACAAAAAAAGCAAAAGAGGCGGGGCGCGCCCCGGTGCGGGTCATCCCAAGGGTGACAGCAGGATGATTTCGTTTCGGGCGCCAGGACCTCTGGCGGAGCAGCTGGAGGGGATGGAGAACCGGACTGAATTTATCCGGCAGGCTCTCACCAGGGCCGTAACGGAGCGCAGTCACAAGCCGGGACAGACGGAAGTGGCGAAGCCGGGGATGCTTCCGATGCCGGGACAGGGGATGCTTCCTGGGACGGTCATTCCGGCAGGTCATCTGCGGACTCTCTCACTCCCCTACTTCGACATAAGCGTGGTGGCGGGATTTCCGGTCCCGCTCGACAACGACGAACGTTCACAGGACATAGACATAATATCTATGCTCTGCCCCCATCCGGAAGCATCCTACCTCATACGCGTAAGCGGCAACTCTATGATTGATGCGGGCGTGCTCAGCGGGGACATAGTCATCGTGGACAAAAGCAATCGCAATCCCTCCGCTCACGAAATTGCGATGTGCGAACTCAACGGCGAGTACACCCTCAAGCACTTCGTCCTCGAGGAAGGGCAGGGCTGGCTAGTCCCGGCAAATCCGGACTATCCCCGGATAAGAATCAGCCCCGATGACCAGTTCAGCATCTGGGGCACGGTCACTTACATCATCCATAAGGCAAGAGACTGAAGTGTTATGATTGCTCTGGCTGACTGCAACAGTTTCTTCGCATCCGTGGAGAAAGTATTCCACCCGGGACTGAAAGGGAAGCCCGTGTGCGTACTGTCGAGCAACGATGGCAACATCGTGGCCCTGACAGCCGAGGCAAAGGCCCTGGGACTTAGGCGCGGAGACCCATTCTTTAAGGTTAAGGACATCATGGAGAAGAACGGTGTGGCCGTATTCTCCGGTAACCTGATGCTGTACGCGGCGATGTCAAAGAGGGTGCAGAGCATAATGCGCAGGACGGTAGAGCACACGGAATGCTACTCCATTGACGAGCAGTTCCTCTATCTTGACGGCTACGAGAAACGCTACGACCTCGTGGATCTGATGCGCGGTATGGTCAGGCAGATTGCCCTATGGACCGACATACCGGTGAGCGTGGGCATAGCCAGGACCAAGACGCTGGCAAAGGTCGCCAGCAAATTCGCCAAGCAGTACAAGGGCTACGGAGGAGTCTGTATGATTGACTCGGACGAGAAACGCCGCAAGGCCCTCTCGATGTTCGAGCTTGCAGATGTCTGGGGAATAGGGCCGAGGGCCTTCGCAAAACTCGGCGAGTTGGGAATCACCGCTCCCCTGCAATTTGCGGACAAGCCGGGAGAATGGGTCCGTAGTCACTTCCACAAGCCTCTCTACCAGACCTGGATGGAACTGAACGGATACCCCTGCATCGATACCGCAGAGATCATCAGGAGGCAGACCATCACGACCAGCAGGAGTTTCGGAAAGATGATATCCTCCAAGGAAGACCTCAAGGCTTCGGTGGCCTCCTTTGCGGCCAGTTGCTGCAGCACCCTAAGAGGGCAGGGATCCTCGGCTTCTTGCGTGTCGGTATTTGCCTGCAGCAACCGCTTCCGGGAGGACCTTCCTCAGTACGGGAACATCGCGACGCAGAAGTTGTCCACACCATCGGCTGACACGCTTGAGATCACTGCTGCGGCGATGGAACTGGTGGAGAGGATCTACCGTCCGGGCATACTGTTCAAAAAGTCCGGTGTCATACTTTCGGACATAGTCTCTGGCTGCTGCCACCACATATTGTTCGATACTGTGACAAGACGGGAGGAACGAGTGGAGTTGTCCGAGACACTCGACCGGATGAACCACAAGTACGGGCTCAAGACAGTGGGGCTTGCGGTCGCAGGAGGAGACAACGAGGTCTGGAAAAACAAAAAGGAACACCTTACGCCCAACTACCTTACCGACATTGACCAGATAATGACGGTACAAATCTGACTCAGTGTTTGTGTTCTGCCGCAAGGCCTTCTTCTTTTCCCAATCAACGCGTCCCATTACTGTTGCCTCCTGTTAAGATCTGATGGATTCCAGTTGCCGCACACCCTGCCGTCCTTGAGAATGACCTAGTTTATGCCAGCGTGAGCAAGTACGGTACGCTGCTCTTCTACAGGAACGGAAACCGGATCAGGACCGAGGGAAAATATGGCAAGGTCGTGTTTACTGTCCAAGGTTCCATACCTCTCCCTATCCTTATATGGATAAGCATGATTAACTGACAAAGTGATGCATTATGAGAAAAGAAAGCAGGCAGATGAGTGCCGAGTGGGCACTGGAGGTGTTCGACAAGGCACCATACATAACGGTCAGCATGGCCGATGCGGATGTCAATCCATATGGGTTGCCTCTGTCTCTTGTACGGACTGACGAAAAGACTTTCTGGTTCCACTGTGCGACCGAAGGGAAGAAACTGGACATACTGAAGTACAACCCGAGGGTATTCCTCTCAGCCGTCACCCGGTGCAGACCTCTCAGGGGTCCGAAGGACGGCAGCTTCACGCTGGAGTTCCAGTCGGCAACGGCCGTCGGGATTGCGGAAATTGTCGAGGATGAGAACGAGAAAAAAGAGGCCCTGAGGGCAATATGCCAACGTTTCCTCCCGCAGCAGATGGAGGGATTCGAGGAAGCCTTCTCAAGAAGCCTTCACAGGACCTCCGTCGTTAGGATCACCCTCACGGAGCCGCCGGTCGGCAAGCGCAAGCAGTACGACATGGGCGGTGACGAGATGAAATACGGAAGGATGGAATAAATAAGAAGAGTTTATTATGACCAAAGTATATGTAATGTCAAGCTGCCCGGACTGCTTTGAAGTCAAGGCAAGGCTCTCGGACAATCCGGAATTCGAAATTATCGACATCGGCGAGCACGTGAGGAAGCTCAAAGAGTTCATCAGGCTTCGGGACACCTCACCTGCCTTCGACACCGTCAAGGCTAACGGTTCCATCGGAATACCGTGCTTTGTGTCGGAAGACGGAAGAATCAGCTTCGATACTGAAGCATTCATCCCTGAAGAGCTTCCTTCAGGTGCATCGTGCAGTCTTGACGGGAAAGGGTGCTGAGATCTAAGGAAACTGCACGAGCAAGGACGGCTATTTTGATGAGCCAAGCACCTTGTAGCGTCGCTGAAGTGCCACCAGGACACTTTTCCCGGCCACAGGATTCAGACCGCGGAATGTTGTTTTTTTCTTTAATTCCGCAAGTGGCATATCCAGCAACAACTTGGCAATGCACTCATCCGCAAACGAATTGGTTACTACATTTACACCGGTAAAATCCAATACGATGCGTTCGTCTCCTTCCAGCAGGACAAGAAGCTCCTGACGTATTTTGGCACCCATCTCCCTTGTACCAAAATTCTCTCCGTATTTTGCAAATTTGAACTCTACCATAGCGTATTTAATTCATCTGACTCCAAGAAAGGTTCGTTGAACTCCGCCTCAATGTCTGTCCGGTTTTCAACCACATCATTCGGATTCACATCTACATTTGTGCATATCTCCATATAGACTATCGTACCTTGCCAAAAACCGTTCGATACTATTGAGATATCGCCATTCTTATCTATCAATTTATGGTGTCCGGAATGGATAACAAATTCCAATCCTGCTTCTTTCATCAAACGGGAGGTCGCATATAACCCAAAGCCCATTCCCTTCCCGTCTGTCACTGAATCCTCAAGGCAAAGACGGAGAGCTTCTCCCTCATCAACATCTTTGTACTTTGCATTCTCCGACAAAGATGCCTTGACCCCTTTTCCGTCATCCGCAATCAGGATTTTGAGCACATTGTTTTCTGAGTCAAAGTATGTAATTGCGGTACCAAGCGGCTTACCGGAATGGATATGAACATTATCAAGAATTTCATAGAAACAATAACTCAATGATTGCAGTACGCTTGTCTCTATCTCAAAGTGGGAAGTCAGAGTATTCAACACATTGGAATAGACTGAATTCAACGTGAAGGAGTCGAAAACATCTATTGATAGATTGCTCTCAACACCCTTGAAATACTCTTTTATCAGAAACGCTACATCCATTGACAAATCGGTTTCTGCAAAGATACTTATTTTTTTGAAAATCTTAAGATTCCGGATAATGCTTATCTTTGCCGGAAATGTATATAACAAACACCGGAATATGTTACTTACTACAACACCGGCCATTGAGGACCACACAATCAGGGAATACAAGGGAGTCGTCTTCGGGGAGGTCATCACCGGAGTCAACTTCCTGAAGGACTTTGCAGCCAGCATCCGCAACTTTCTGTTCTTCATATGGTATGGTTGGTTTTCGGATGCAAATTGCAGATTCGACCGACGTGCGCGAAACCAAAAAGAAGAAAACTGTCGCCCCCACGTCACCTTTCACCCTTTCAGGTTGTCATATATATGAACCGGTTCAAAACAGCATAATCCCAATGAGGAATTGAAAAAGTCAAACCAAGAAAAAAAAATATGAACTACGACATACTGCTCGCAGCGAAGAACGCAATAGAGCCCGTCTGCACGACAACCATACTGGTGCTGACCACACGGGGGAATTGATAAAATGCTTCCAGACAGGATTCTCCACCTTCAAAGAGAGACTCCTGAAGAAACTTCTATGGGGTAGCATATTCACTTTCGCAGGACTGCTCGGGCTTGCAATGCTCCTGATTGCGGCCATCGTCGGAGGAGAAGCCAACAAAGACGTATATGCTCCCGTAATACTTTTCGCGGCACCGTCATTGGCCGTCGGAATCTCATTCCTACTCAACTACTTCATAGGCAAAAAGATGCTGGGCAAGGAGATAGAGGCTGAAGAAAAGCAGCGGCCAACTGAATAATGACAAGGGAACAGTTCATCGAACTGGTTAAAGGTGAGCAGGATGCCCTCAGGCATTATCTGCTCGCCCTTTGTTGCGGAGACCTTGCGACAGCGGACGACATCGCCCAGGAAACACTGGTAAAGGCATACCTGTCCCTATTGTCTTATGCAAACAAAGGCAAGTTCCGTTCCTGGCTCTTCGCGATAGCGCACAACACTTTCCTGAATCACCGGAAGGCGACAAGGACGTACGAAAGCCTGTCGGCAGTCACCCTGTATTATCTCACCGGCTATTCCGTGAAAGAAATCGCAACAATCTCCAACAGCACCGAAGACGCCGTCAAGAAACAACTCTCCCGAGGCCGGGACAAACTCAAATCACGACTCAAACGATGACACCGGACAAAGACATAGAGAATCTTTTTGACTCCGTCAAAATGCCATTTACTGACAATGACGCATTCCTGGACACACTGAATCAGCGCCTTGACAAGGTCGAATTCGTCAAAAGCACCCAGAATGCCCAAATCAGACGCTACAAGATTTCGGTAATATGCTCACTTGTCGCCGGGCTGATTGCCGGTTCCGTCTCGACGGTGCTGAGCCGAATCCTGCCCGTTACCATATTCCAGAAGGTTTATGCCACCCTGGCCGCACTGCCGCTGCTTGAAGCGGGCAATACTCCATCCGTCTTGAAATACGGCATTCCGCTGCTCATTGGAACCGCCGTTTTCCTGATCGTCTTGAATATGCAGGAAATACACGAGATCCGCAGCAGCGGAATGCAACAACAGACTTCAATACGCCCTACTTCAGACCATCGCTGATAAATTTTGCGTATTCCTCGACGTCGAGGTTATATCCCCTTGAAGGGACTTTGTGCTCTTCAGTCTCAGGATCAAGTATCGCGTAATATGGCTGAGCACTACCGCAAGAGAGGAACGAGATTCTACATCACCCTGTTTATGCCAGCGTGAGCAATTCCGGGAAACGGTCTTGCAGAACCTTCTTGAGGGTTTCGTTTTCGATCAGGAAACCGTCGTGTCCGAAGGCGGATTCTATTTCAACATAACAGGAGTGCGGTATCATCGCAGCCGCCTCCTTTCCTCTGGAAGGCGGGAAGAGCATATCACTGGTGATATTGATTACCAGGCAGCGTGCCTTGATGCGCGAGAGGGCGGCTGCCACTCCTCCCCTACCCCTGCCGACATTCATACTGTCGAGGGCGCAAGTCAGATACCAATAGCTATACGCATCAAAGTCCCTATCAATCAACTTCTTACCTTGATATCTCTGATAAGACGCAGCCCTGTCGGCAAAGAGACAATCATCGTCCGTTTCAGTCTGGGTGATATTGTATCCGTCATTGGTACGGTAGGATATCAGGGCTATAGATCTGGCGCATTTGAGACCTTCGCGGCCTCCATCCAAAGCGTTCCCGTCAAATGCTCCCGACTCCGAGGCCGATGCACAGGCAAGGAAAGTCGGGTCGGCAAGCAGAGCCATCCTTTGGGACTCGTTAAAGGCTGTCATAAACGGACTAACCCTGACATCAGTTGCAATGAAAGCTGCATTGGCTATGACATCAGGCTCCATCACGGCCCATTCCACGGCCTGGAAACCTCCTATGCTCGGACCTATGAGAAGGTCTATCTTGCTTATGCCCAAAGCCTTGCGCACCTCGATACAGGCATTGACCATATCACGGACCGTGGTCTTTGGAAACTGCATCAGATAAGGCTTTTGGCCAGCCTCGGCGGAGTTTCCTTTCTGAATTGCAGCCGGACCGCATTTGCCATATGGCGAGCACAGCATACTGACACAGACCACAAAGTCCTTTTCGGGATCTATGAGCTGCCCCGGTCCCACCATACCCGGCCACCAGTCTTCGGGATTTGAATTGCCGGTCAGCGCGTGACAAATCCAAACAACCCTTTCCGAAGGCCTGTAGCTGCGGTCAGAAGTATGATACAGCAATTCTGCTCCGTCGAGACACCCGCCCGCTTCGAAGCAGAATCTGCTGTCAAGTTTCAGTATATGACTACGCATCTTGCGCTACAGGTTTTCAATTATGTGACACCATCCGTGAACATCCTCGATATTGCCTTTCTGGATGTCCGTCAAGGTGTTGTACAGTCTGGTCGATACCGGACCGGCAGTCTTTTCCCAATACCTATACGATGCCTTAACCGGCTCCTGGGCAAGATGTTCCTTGATGTCGATTCCGCTGATAGCAGTAATTACAACTGCCGTTCCGCAAGCGCCGACTTCGTCGAATTCTGCAAGTTCGGCTACCGGGATCCTTCTCATCTCAACCTTATACCCGAGGTCTTCAGCAAGAGTCCTGAGCGACTTGTTGGTAATTGACGGCAAGACGCTGTCGGAGAGTGGAGTCACATAGCAGTCTCCTTTGATGGCAAAGAAGTTCGAAGAGCCGAATTCGTCCAC
>SFJA01000121.1 GCA_004556005.1 Bacteroidales bacterium
CCGATATCGCAAAATTACTATCCCACCCCAATTTTGATTCATCAATTTTCAGTAATTTGAGCTTTGAGGCCTCATGAAAACTACTTGCTTATGGGTCAGTACGCATGATTCGAGTAGTTTTTCAGCAAAGGAACTGCCCTGGACACTTACGACAACGTGCCGGAGCCTCTTTGGAATGCTACCCTTCTACAGCTTTGATCTCCAGAGCCTGTCGTGTCAATTCCCATAGCACGACGCCTATGCTGACCGATACGTTGAGGGAATGCTTGGTCCCGTATTGCGGAATTATGACAGAAAGGTCCGCCGCATCGACAACGCTCTGCTGAACTCCATCGACCTCGTTCCCGAATATCAGGGCATAGCGGCCGCTGCCCGCACCCGCGAGCCGGAAGCTCTCCAGCGAAACCGCATTTTCGGTCTGCTCGACCGCCACGACGGTGTAGCCTTCGGTCTGGAGTTGTTCTACCAGCTGAAGTGTGTCCTGCACCTTTTCCCAGGGCACCGCATCCTCGGCGCCAAGGGCGGACTTGTGGATTTCGGCCGAAGGCGGCGCCGCGCAGATTCCGCAGAGGAAAATCCTGTCCACCTTAAAGGCGTCCGAGGTCCTGAACGCGCTTCCGATGTTGTGCGCGCTGCGTATATTGTCCAGCACAAGTACAATTCCCGACTCCGGGAGTTCGCGGTATTTTTGCGCTCCTATGCGTCCCAATTCGCTGTTGAGAAGTTTTCTGTCCATTCGTATTTTTTTCGCTTGGACAAAGATACCTTTTTTTTCGTATCTTTGCCTTTTGAGGAAAGTAATATTGAGATGGAAGGAATAATATCACAGATTATCGGCCCGGTTGTCGATGTCCACTTTAATCCCGACGGGAAGCTGGTCCTGCCGGCCATTCACGAGGCGTTGGTGATCGATTCTCCTGACGGACGCCGCCTGGTAATTGAAGTTCAGCAACATATAGGAGAGGATACCGTACGCTGCGTCGCAATGGATTCCACCGACGGCCTGAGTCGCGGACTGAAGGTCGAGACTACCGGTGGCCCTATGGCTATGCCGGTGGGCAATCAGGTCAGGGGCAGGGTGATGAACGTCGTCGGCCAGTGCATCGACGGACTTCCGCAACTCAGCACCGAAGGCGCGCTTCCGATACACCGCGACCCTCCGAAGTTCGAAGACCTCAAGACTTCCCAGGAGGTCCTCTATACCGGTATCAAAGTCATCGACCTGCTTGAACCATATCTCAAGGGAGGCAAAATCGGACTTTTCGGTGGTGCCGGAGTAGGCAAGACCGTGCTTATCAAGGAATTGATAAACAACATCGCAAAGAAGCACAACGGCTTTTCAGTATTTGCCGGGGTGGGCGAGCGTACCCGCGAAGGCAACGACCTGCTGCGCGAGATGATAGAGTCGGGGGTAATTAGGTATGGGGAACAGTTCTCCCAAAGAATGGAGGAAGGCCGCTGGGATTTGGAAAAGATTGACCGTGAGCAACTTGCACAGTCCCAGGTGGCGATGGTATTTGGGCAGATGAACGAGCCGCCGGGAGCCCGCAGTTCGGTGGCACTCAGCGCGCTGACCATTGCGGAGTCCTTCCGCGACAGTCCCGACCCCAATGACCCGCACGACATCCTGCTCTTCATCGACAACATATTCCGATTCACGCAGGCGGGTTCAGAGGTGTCAGCCCTGCTCGGGCGAATGCCTTCGGCCGTGGGCTACCAGCCTACGCTGGCGAGCGAGATGGGGCAGATGCAGGAGAGGATCACCTCGACCAAGAATGGGTCAATTACTTCAGTGCAAGCGGTTTATGTCCCTGCTGACGACCTGACTGACCCGGCTCCGGCAACGACGTTCTCCCATCTTGACGCGACGACGGTGCTCAGCCGCAAGATTACCGCGCTCGGAATCTACCCGGCAGTTGACCCGCTCGAATCGACTTCGCGTATCCTCGATCCTAACATCGTAGGAGAGAAGCATTACAACACTGCGCAGAGAGTCAAGCAGATACTTCAGCGCAACAAGGAACTTCAGGATATTATCGCCATACTTGGCATGGATGAGCTCTCCGAGGAAGACAAGCTCACCGTAAACCGTGCGCGACGGGTGCAGCGGTTCCTCAGCCAGCCTTTCGCCGTTGCGGAGCAGTTTACCGGAGTCAAGGGTGTGATGGTGGACATAGAAGACACGATAAAAGGATTCAATATGATACTTGACGGCGAGTGTGACAATCTTCCCGAGCAGGCGTTCCTGAATGTCGGCACCATAGAAGAAGCAATCGCCAAGGGTCGCAAACTTTTGCAGCAGGCACAATGAAAAAGCTGAAAGTCAGGATATTGACTCCTTCGGGAGTGCTCTTCGAAGGCGAGAGTTCCAGGGTCGCCGTCAAAGGCGGCCAGGCTCCTTTCGTTGTGCTCCCCGGACACGCGCCGATTATTT
The DNA here is from genome assembly GCA_004556005.1 of Bacteroidales bacterium. Taxonomy (GTDB): domain Bacteria; phylum Bacteroidota; class Bacteroidia; order Bacteroidales; family UBA932; genus Cryptobacteroides. The sequence continues at coordinate 2,435 of SFJA01000121.1, forward strand.
CTTCGGTGGAAGAGGGGTCTATCGGTCTTGATGAAGGCAGAAGTGTGCCGACCGGCCCGGGTGTGGTGAGGGTCAAGGATGACGAAGTGACCATCTGTGTTGCAAGATAAAGGAAACTGGCTGAAAGAATGATGAAGCGTATTGTTCTCATATTGAGTATCTTGCTGCTGGTCTGCGGACCGGTGGCCGCCGAGACAACTGCCGCCACGAGCGTGGAAGAGGCTGCCGCCGAAGAGTCTGCCGGGGGAGCGGTACTCGATATGAAAGAGTATCTTTTCGGGCATCTGGGCGACTCCTACGGCTGGCACATCACGACAATCAACGGCCATCATATCACGATTCCGCTGCCTTGCATCGTGATTGACGGCGGCGTGCACATATTCAGTTCGGCTGCGCTGGAACACGGAGGAGAACACGGAGGAGAGCACGGCGAAGCGCACGG
>SFJA01000122.1 GCA_004556005.1 Bacteroidales bacterium
TTCCAACCTCTGCTATGCTCCCACCAGCGCAACCACCAACAGCTACGTACAGATCTATAAGTACGTTCCTGCTTCCAGCGCAAGCGTAGTTGAAGCTCCCGTATTCAGCTTTGCAAGCGTCCCCGCAATCGTTGGCAAGACCAACACTGCATTCTAATCGATACATTCAGCATCTGTCCGTCGCGGGTTCCCGCGGCGGACAGTGTTGACAGTTTCTCGCTCATTCGCATTCATACGGCATTTCCAATATGGCAATTACTATTGCCAAGTTTATAAACCCTAAATGTGAAATTAAATAAACTCTGCTTGCGGTATTTTCTTCTTTTGCCGCAGCACATCGAGGCCATCAGGAGGAACATCAACTAATGAAAAGGATTCTTAGCATTGTACTCGTGCTTTGTCTGACGCTGGCAGCTTTGCCTGCTTTTGCAATTGAAACCAAAGCACCCGCTCAGAAAACCGTCAATAACGGTGATATCGTCATCGACGAAGATTCGACAGGCGGCTATACCGGCGATTATGTCGTCATCTATAACCCTAGCACATCATCTTCAACATCCTACTCGACCGGCACCATGACCGGACTTATCGAGACCTCGGTTGCTTCAACCGAAGCAAGCGTAAACAGCATAGGCACATTGCCTGAGAACTACATCATTGATGTCGATGCAAAGCTTGCGAAGGAAGCAAAAACCGCGGTAGCAAATCCGGCCCCGGCAGACACCAAAGCTTCATATAGCGTTGGTTCCACAAAGACCTTCAGCATCTATTCTTCGTATTCACCCACCGGCAGCAGCTCTCTGCAGTTCAAGGTCCTTGCTGTCGGCGAGCACTGCTACATTTGGACTCCTACATCCACCAACAGCAATGTTCACCCTATCAACACTACCATTGCAGAAACCTGCGCAGCGGAATTTGACTCCAAGTTTGATCTTATGCAGTCATCCTTCGGCAACCACACCAACGGTACCAGCGGTGACGGTAAGCTCCATATGCTGTATTACAATATCGATGATGGTTGGTCCGGCAGCGGCGGCTATATCGCAGGCTTCTTCTATTCCCCCGACATCAGCAACAACGGTGTGCCGATCCTCAATATTGATACCTATCCGGCAATCTCCACCACCAGTGATATGCCCGATGATGCCGATCCTTCGAGAACCTTCGGCACCATGGTTCATGAATATCAGCACCTCATCAACTACTCCGTCAGCAGCGGCAAAGTCGGAACTTGGCTTAACGAGAGCATGAGTGCAGCGGCAGAGGAGATCTGCTACCCCGGCAGCAGCGTGTTCTACCGCATCCAATCTTGGGAAGATCATTCCTATACCTCGGTATCCGAGCTCAATAATCCTCCCACTGAATTTGCATACAACTCCTCCTTCAGTCTCCACACGGGCTTTTCCATGTACAACTGGGACAACAGCCTTGAAATGGACGATACACTCGCCCTCTACGGTCAGGTGTCCCTCTACTCCCAGTACCTTTACAGCCGTTACGGAAACACGGTATTCAAGTCGTTGTTGTCCAGTATGGCCAGCGGTACCGCATTTGCAACGGCTTTCAAGTCCGTGACCGGCGATGACGCTTCCGAAGTTACCAAGAACTTCCGTATTGCCCTTGTTGCCAACAATCCCGAATACAACAACGGTATCTACGGGTTTAAGATGCAGGAAAGCTATGATCCTGCCGATTACTATAACGTTGAAAACCTCTACAACATGCTTGGGCCAGTCGTATTCACCGGAACGAGCTGCTCCATCAAAGGCGGCGGTGCGATCGTTGTCAAGCCCGTAAATGGCGTGTATAATCCCCCCTCCGGCGCAAGCAGCAGCCTCAAGTACTACGGCATCACCCTCAACAATGAACCCGTTGCCGTAACCGATATCGCTCTCAGCAAGGATGCAGTCGAAGTCATGGTCGATTCCTCCTCAGGCATCTCTGTGACCACTACACCCTACAACGCATCCGACTACACCGTAGCTTGGAGCATTGCCGATACAAGCATCGCATCCGTTTCCGGTAACGGCAGCAGCGCAACCATCACAGGTATCGCCGCAGGTACTACCACAATTACCGCAGTCGTAACCGACAATGTATCCGGAAATACCTTTACCAAGTCCGCGACCGTCACCGTCAGCTCTTTCGTTGGCTGGGTCAAGACCACTACCCTTGCCGCAGGAGAAACCTACATAATAGTGTCTAACGGAACCGGACAAGCAGTTTCCAATAACATCGTCACCAACAATCACTATCTTGCCGGCGTTTCCGTTACCGTAAACGATGACGACACGCTGACCATTGACTCATCCGTCAATGTCAGTGAGATCTCTTGGGTATCCGGAGGCAATTCAAGCTCCGGTTGGACATTCCGGAGTGTAGACGATGGAATGTACATGGGACTCGATTCCAGCGAATACATTGCTCCTTCTTCCACTTCCGTTGCCTGGCTGTATGATTCCAACTATTATCTGAACAACCAGATCGACAGCGCAGGCTACTACTATCTCTCCTATGACAGCACCAATTCTCGCTACACCACTTCAAAGAACGGTTCTGTTATAGATTTCTACAAGTATGTCAGCTCAGAGCCCGTCTCGACTCCGACTCCGGAACCCACAGCGACTCCGACTCCGGAACCCACAGCGACTCCGACTCCGGCACCCACTGCGACTCCGACCGCAGCTCCTACTGCAACCCCGACTGCAGCTCCTACTGCGACCCCGACTGCAGCTCCCACCGCTGAGCCCGTTGCCGACACTTGGGTAAAGGTTGACTCCCTCACCGCAGGCGGAACTTACATCATCATTGACAGCGGCTGCAGCTATGCTGTTTCCAATAACACCGTTTCCAG
>SFJA01000123.1 GCA_004556005.1 Bacteroidales bacterium
CGTGCCGATGCAAGTCCTTCCATCGTCCTCTCACGGATGAGCTCGCGTTCGAACTGGCTCACGCCGCTGAAGATGGTAAAAAGGAGTCTCCCTGAGGAGTTGTCGTGTCAAGCCACGGTTCCTTCAGCGACTTGATGTTCGCCCCGGCCTTCTCCACCTGCTCGACCAGGTCGAAGAGGTCCTTGACCTAACGGCTGAGTCTGGTGAGCTCGCAGATGATGACGGTGTCCCCTTCCCGGAACATGTCCATCATACGGAGGAGCTCCGGACGGTACTTCCGGGTTCCGGTAAACTTCTCCTGGAAAATCCTGTCGCACCCTTCCTTCGTGAGTGCGTCTATCTGCCAGTCCAGGTTCTGGTCGAGCGTCGAGCAACGGGCATATCCTAACTTCATACTATGATATGTTATCTGTTGCTTTTATTTATAAGGTTGACTATGACTTTCACCATCATATCCATCTCATCGGCCTTGCTTTCTGCAATCATCAGGGTTAATGCCACAAGAGCATTGTCAGCTATTCTCTTGCTTCCATCCGGAGCATACAAGATACCGTTGTTCTCCATGAACCACAAGAAAAGAGTAGCTGCTATTCTCTTGTTGCCGTCAGTGAAGGAATGGTTCTTTGTAACCAGGTATAGAAGCACAGCGGCTTTTTCTTCTATAGACGGATAGAGGTCCTGCCCGTCCCAAGTCTGGTAAATCTGTCCTATGGAGCTCCTGAATGATTCGTCTTTCTCTTTTCCGAAGAGAGAACTCTCGCCGAATTTTTCTTTCAGACCGTTTATAACCTCCATAGCATTTTCGTAAGTTGCGTGAAAGGTTTCTTTCCCGGATGTATTCTTGATTTCCAGGCTCTGGTAATCGTAGCCGTCCAGTGTGTCAAGGGCATAAGTATAGTCACGGACAACATCAAAAATCGAAATAATCTGGTCGCCGTCTCCGGTTTCGAGATACCGCATCGCACGACCCATCGTGTCCACCAATGCCTTAAGTTCATCGTAACGCTCCTGAATGAGGCTGTTCTTGACTGCGTAGCCCTTGATCAGATAGTCCTTCAAGACGGAATTGGCCCAGATACGGAACTGTGTGCCTCGTTTGGACTTAACACGATAACCGACTGAGATGATAACATCCAGGCTGTAATACTTGGTGATGTAAGTTTTCCCATCGGCAGCAGTTGTTCGGAATTCCCGAACTACTGAATCCTTTGCAAGTTCTCCTTCCTTGAAAACATTGCTGATATGTTCACTAATTGTTCCTTTACTCTTATCGAACAACGTGCAAATCTGAGCCTGTGTCAGCCATACCGTTTCATTTTCCAGTTTCACTTCAAGACTGGTCTGACCGTCCGGAGTCTGATAGAGAATGATTCCGCCCTTTCCGGACTCTTCTATGATTATGTTATTACCCATACTTATACGACGTTGAATCGAACAGTTTACAAAGAAAAATGGGCGGGTATTATATATTATGATTTCCGCACATGTTATTATATAAATATAGACATCTTTTCAGGGTACACAACAATAGTTTTGACAATAGTGTAAAAATCTTCCCAAAAGGCCCTGCTGTATCCCAGAGAGTCAGCCAGAGGCATATTTGCGTACAGCCACTGCAGGTAATCAGACTTCTGCGTCCGGGCGCAGCCGGCAAGCAGAAATAGCATAAGAATAAACGAAAGGTTCCTGGTTTTCATAAATTTTCACTTTTGGAAACAATCATTCGCACTCAAACACCAGTTCTCCACCTGACACTATCTCATTGTAGGTAATATAGAGGCGATCAAGCTCCTTGCCGTTGAGAAGCGCGCGGCTGATGTATCTCGGGCCGGAAGGAAGTTCCTTTCCTGTAGCGGAGATGCATCTGATTGCAAAGTTGCCCCCTGCCACCTTGATGCTTGCCTTTTCAAACATAGGGCAGCCGAACCAGAAGCGGCCGGAGGCAGGCTCGCTTTGGTAAAGGCCGAGCGAAGAAAGCACGTACCAGGCGGACATCTGTCCTACGTCCTCGTTGCCGCAAAGACCGGTCGGTGTATCATCATAGAGTGTCGTAAGTACTTTATACACAAGGTCTGAGCACTTGTGCTGGTCCCCTAGCATCGTGTAGAAATACAATATATGATGGCTAGGCTCGTTTCCGTGTGCATACTGGCCGATAAGACCGCTTATGTCTGCTGAAGCTCCCTTTTGAAGTTCCGATGAGACGAGGAAAAGCGAATCGAGCTTTTCACGGAAAGCCTCCCGCGAGCCGAAACATCCGACCAGACCTTCAAGGTCGTGAGGGACCAGCCAGGTGTACTGCCAGCCATTGCCTTCGCAATAGTCATCCTGACGGTGCAGGGAAGCGAAAGGACTGTATTCTTTTCGGAACTGCCCCCTGCTGTCCTTGCCACGGATAAAACCCAGCTGCGGATCAAAGAGATTGCGGCATGAGTGGCTTCGGTCTTCAAAATATTGCGCATCGGCAAGATAGCCCTGCGCATCATCATCGCTGGCAGCAGACGCGGCCATACTCCTTGCAGCCAGCGCGACCGAAGCGTCAGCAAGGGCATATTCGAGGTCGTAGGCAACAGACTCTATCATAAGGTCGCACGGAATGTATCCGAAACGTTTCCTGAGGTCCTGTCCCCTCTCGTCAAGCATCGCAGAGACCTTCAGTGCATCATAAGCCCTGACCCTGTCAAAGCCGCCCATCCCCTTGACAATCGCATCGGCTACCGCCGGAATTCCGGGGTTACCGACCATACAATCGGTCTCGCAGGCGTGCAGATGCCACACCGGCAGCTTGCCCTGCTGCTCACAGATATCCACCATCGTCGAGACGAATTCTCCATACCTCTCACTGCAT
>SFJA01000040.1 GCA_004556005.1 Bacteroidales bacterium
GAAAACTCTGTCATTTATGCTGTTGTACAGGATGTTCGTAGGCAACAAGTTCGATTTTTCACCGCTTGTTTCCTACCTCAGGTCCAGGACCGGCACCTATGATGTTTACCATCTGGACCCTTCTGACGGAATCTTGCAGCACACCACTATGAATACCGGAGCTTCAGAGGCCCTCAACGTGGGATTTTCCACAGATTGGAACCCGGTGGATGCACTACAGTTACAACTGATGAGTTCGGCTTCCAGACAAACATACAATGTTTCTGAAGAAATACAGAGGTACTGGACTTATGTGATGATGTTCAATTGCTCATACAGTCCGTCTTCCAGGACAAGGTTGGAATGCAATGTCACTTGGCAAAACCCGGATATGAGTATTGCTTTCATCCCGCAAGCAAAGGTGATGCACAATCTGTGGCGATTCTCCATGAGTGCATCCCAAAAAATAGGAAAAAGACTGAGGTTGTATGCCACTTTGGACCAGCCTTGGTCAAGTTACGAAAAACAGGTAAGGGAACTGAATGTTGACAGTTATAATGTATTGAACACCAGTTATATAACAAGAACCAGAATATCAGTTGGGCTCAACTGGAACTTTGGGGCCCTCCGGGCAAGGGTCAAGTTCAACGACAGAAACTTCTACCAGTACGACGATCACAAAATGAACTGACACGGCAAAAACACGGGCGAACCGGTCCGGGATAAGCTCAAGATTCGGGGAAGATTCCCTGTTTATCTGAACAGATCTGAAACCAGGTCCCGGTCCACCTTGACCAGGCCGCGCGTGGCGTCACGAAGGGACGGGTTGCGGCCTATGATGGCGGCGCAGTCTTCGTAAACGTTGAACCCGACAGCGAGCAGTTCCATCTCGGAACCGTTGGGATAAGTCAGGACCATCTCGTTGTCTGACCCTTCAAAACGCAGGAAACGGAGTTGGACATCTTTTCCCAACTCATTGCAAGTCACATATTTGCAAATCTCCATAGCAAGGTCGTCAAGCCCCGCATCGTTGAGTTTTACCTTTTCGATGAGTTCTCCGGGTCCATCCACGATACGCAACTCGTACGAAGCCAGTTCGGATGAAGAGTCAATAATAGGTTTAATCCTTTCTATGTCCTGCTCGTCCGGTGACATCCAGAGCATAAGATAAGAGGCAGGGTCGTGATAGACAAGAGGATAGCGGACAAGATTGCTTTGCCCGCAATGCGGGCATTCCCAGGTAAAAAGGCTGCCGTCAAGCACTCCGGTCTTGAGTTCCGGAGACTCGGCAACATTTATATTTCCATAATAATCAATGCTATGGGTCTGATTGCACTTGCTACACTTGGTTTCAATCTGCATATTATAAAGTCTTATTTTCTATCAATCCATTTCCACAACTTCCATACAATGAACCCCCAGGCAAAGAAAAGTACAAGATAGACCCAATAAGGAAGCCTGGCCGTGTAGCCGTCCCAATTGACAATCTTGTCAAATTCCGGTATGTCGGCATAATAATAGGCGCCCGCCCCGAAGTCAAGGGAGTCGGAAAGGCCTATCCGATTGAGCATTATCCAGACAACAAGACCAAGAATGACCGCAACCAGCACGATTGCAGTCACTCTCAGAATGTGTTTGACCAGCGGTTTCATCGTTTATTGACAGCTTCCCGGGCAAGTCCCTGCAGCTGCCGGGACCGAATCAATACTTTCAGTCAAGTACAGGAACCTCGAAGAGCGCTCCGGAAAGCAGCAGCCACACGGCGAGGAAGGTAAGGAGGATATTGAACACCTGGCCTACCACATAGAGTATGAGCGGTTTGCCTCCCTTCATCTGATGTATGATATCCTTGAAATTCGTATCAAGTCCAATGCAGGTAAATGCGAGGACGAAGCACCAGTTCTTGTACTGTCCGAGCACTTTGTTGATGCCTGAGACGAGTTCCTTGCCGCCGTCCAGCGGAAGGATTACGAATGATGCTATGAGGGACGCAACGAAAAATCCGAGTATGAACTTCGGGAACCTGTTCCAGATTTCGCCCGCACCGACCTTCTCGCCTTCCTTGCGACCTACGGAAGTGGCAAAGAACACAGCCACGAAGAATGCTATGAAGCCGATAAGTATGTTCTGAATCATCTTCACGAGGACGGCGGCCTTTTCAGCCTCTCCGCCGAGCACGGAACCGGCAACTGCAACGGCGCCGGTGCTGTCCACCGTTCCACCGATGAGGGCTCCTCCCATAATAGGGCTCATTCCGCAGGCCTTTATGATTATCGGCTCAAACACCATCATCAGTACGGTGAAGATGATGGATATCGAGATAGTCATCGTGAGGTCGTCCTTTTTGCATTTGGAAGCAGCTCCGGTCGCAATGGCAGCCGAAGTACCGCAAACGCTTGTCGCTGAAGCCATTGTAATTACGAGAGGCTTATTGTCGATCTTGAGAACCTTTGTTCCGAACCACCACATGAAGAGTATCACGACAGGTGTCACCAGCCAGGCGATTCCAAGTCCGTAGAGACCGAACTTTGCTATATTTGAGAAGAGTACCGAAAATCCCATTATCACAAGACCGGTCTTGATGTAAAATTCGGTCCTGACTGCAGGCTTGAGCCACTTCGGGGTGCCTATCGTGTTGGAAATCAGCATACCTACTATCAATGCCCAGAATGCCCACTCGAGATAGCGGTTCAGGGTAAATTCTGCACTGATCATCCTTACCACTATGGAAAGCAGGAACACTCCGACAAATGCAGGCAGGAACTTGCGTACCTTTTCTCCGGTAAGTTTGGCTCCTATGGTGAAAAGGAGTCCGAGCACACCGAAGGTAACAAGGGTCTTTATCCAGAATGCACCGCTTGCAAGCTGCTGGCCAAGAGGGACAATCTTTGCTGACTGGGCTTCAGTAAGACTCTCGCCGAGTGTCCAGGTCTTGAAATTCATAGCCGAGAAGTCAAACGCTCCCGTTGCGACGGCAATACACGCTACTGCTATCACGATAAAACCGATCCAGACAGAAAGCCAGTCCTCACTCTTATAGAGATTTGCGACTTTAGATTGTTTCATAACTAACAAAAATTTAAGAAAATCCGCAGAATTTCGGGTTAGGTTCCATAAGTGAACTTGCAAATATGCAAGAATTATATGTCAATTCCAAACACAAACGACACGGTAGGCTTGTTTTCCAGCCCTAAGCCTTTCTGATGCAAATACCCCGCACTCAAACCTATACGCGTTTCGTAAGGCAAGAACAGCAGGTTTCCGAGCACTACGTCAAACTGTGCACCGGCACCCCAGACCATAGTGTTGGCAGGAAGTTTCTTGGATACGCCGCCACTGAGCAGGGTGCAGTCAAAATAAGGTATCAGCTCGAAATTCTTGACATAGGCTACAGCCCCCAGCCCACTCCAATCCACTGAGAATAAAGGCATTGCATAGTCGAGGGCGAATTTGGTCTGACTGGAGAACGAAGTCGATGCGGACAAGGCCTTGGTGTCTGTCATTCCGCGCGGAAGCGTCCTTGCGTAGGTTTCTCCGAGCATATGATTATCCGACTCAGCCTGCGAGAGTACGGAGAACTTGATCCCATGGGTGCTGGCAAAGCCCGGCAGATAGCCGTAAAGCTGACAGTAGAATTTGTTCCCGAAAAGTGCTGCGAGGGCAGGACGGCCGGAAATACCGACATTGAGTCCTATGCCGAGACGTGGATAGATGCAGGATGACGGAGTCGGCTGCATCGCGTAGAGCCTTACGCTTCCGGTAAGGCGGCCAATCGTCCATAAATTGGAGACCGGAGCGTCTTTATCGCTGACAGTCAGCGAGTAACAGTCGTTGCTGAGTGTCCAGGTAATATCCGGAATCACCCCGCGAAGCCAGCCTCCGGAGTTGAATTTGAGAGGAACATAGCAGTCCAGCGAAGCCTTGATCAGCGGCCGCTCCAGCGAGCCCGAAACAATCTTCATTGTCTTGGATCCGTCCTCTTTGATTTCCCTGACGATGCGCGAAAACTTGGAGTCGCGGTCGTTAAAGTCCAGTTCCAGCTCAAACACAGGATACAAACCCCTGTAATTCAGCTTCATATGACCCGAAGGTCGGAACGCCCAACGCTCGTCTGTCAGTTTGACTCCCGCCCAGCCGTACAGCGTTCCGAGAGTGTTTTGAGTAAACGCGACCGCGCCCGGCGCCGCCACCTGGGTAATCGTTTCCATACTCAGCGACGAAGCCTCATCCATATTGAAATAAACCGGAGCCCAAGAATGCACCCTGAAAAGATGCCCGAGCCGGGAATAATTCCTCGGTTCACTCACCGCTACATCTGCGCTTCTATCGTAAGTCACTGTTTCTCCGGCGCTTAACTTCTCCGCCATAGGAAACACATCCCTCTCCTCCCAGGTCTCGGGAGTCCTCTGCAGACTGTCCGCCCCAGAGCAATGGAGCATACTGCCGCGAGTCCCCGGAACTGCAAAATAAAGACGGTCTTCAGGGTCAAGGAAGAATTCGTCACTACCCAGGCGCGAGGACGTCAGTCTGTGCAGGCTGCTGCCGTCTGCGGCGAGGGCATAGACTTCGTTTACGCCACTGAGGTCGCTGACGAAGAGCAATTCCCCGTCGCGGCTGCGTAACTGCTTGATTTTGCGGTGCTTCGGCGGGAGTACGCAGCTAAGGTCGGAGGCCCGGTAAATGCCGAATCCGTCCGAACTAACGGCGCTGAAATAGAGCTCGTCGGAGAGCCAGCAGCATTCGACCGCCTGCATTCCGTAAGGGAGGGTGAGCGATTTTGCAAGGCTGCCGTCCTGAGCGCTGATGAGCTGTATCGAGCTGCTTCCATCGCCGGGGTCGCAGGTCACGGCAAGCAGCGGAAGACTGTCGTGAGGGGCGGGATTGTAGAGCTTGCTTCCGCTCACGAGGGTGCCCCGCCTGCCCAGGCTGTCGAGATAGCAAATCGCTGACTCTGAAAGCATTTCCCAACGAGGATGAGAGCGGAATTCGCTCCAGAAAATACGCCCGACGGGCTTGCTCAGCTGCAGCCGGGAGCTTTCGGAGGCGAAGGGGTAGCGGGCGAGGACCTTGCCGTCGGAGTCGAGCCGAACGAGTTCGCTGCCCCTGTCGATGCTGCGGCTGATGGCGTAGAAGCGTCCCCAGGCCTGAATGGGGCTGGTGTAGGCGGTGTAGTATTTACGGTTCGCGGTCAGCTCCACGGACGGGGTGTACGGTGCCCTGCTGTCTGCCGCCCGCGCCCACTCCGCGCCCAAGGTATCCGCTATCATATTGAAGCTATCGCCAATCCCTTTGCCAGTCGCCTGCTTTATCGTCCGGCGGTAGTTGCACAGACTCAGCCCGTTACGCTCCCTGATATTGGAGTAGAAGCGCTCTGCGAACTGCGGGTCGTCGGCATAGGCGCGCACACCGGCCTCCATCATATAACCTATGCGGTAGTGGTCCGGTGTGTAGAGACGCTGCGAACCGTAGCACCAGCGCCAGAAGTCGCGAGGCTCGCCGGCATCAAGGGAGGTGCGTATATATTCGAGAAAATCGGCGCTGCGGCCCCTTCCGCCGCGGGTCAGAGCTGTTTCGGCAACGACGGCATCACCTTCGAGAAACACGGGGCCTCCGTAAATCGCCAGCGCACCTGCCGGCATCTGGCCAAGAAGGAATTTCAGGTAACGGAAGGGCTTGCCGCCGCCGAGTTGCATCTGAGCGACGTGACGGCCTTCGTGCACCGCCAGCTCCTGCAGGGTAGGCAGGCTGATGCGGTCGTAGGCATCGCAGCCGAGCATAAGTTCCATACGGCTGGGCGCCCAGGAGACATAGCCGTTGTTGTAGGCGATTCCGGGGTGCAGGACGACGGGAAGAGGACGGCGGTAGTTTGCACCCGGCTCAACGCCTATGCTGCCTCCGAGCGGACGCACCGCCAGCTCGAGTTCGGCAGCGCAGGCCCTTCCGAGGCTGTCAAGTCCACGGGGATAGATTACCCGGTAGCTCTGCGTCTCGACATAACTCCATCGCTGAAAGGCACTTTCGTTGCCAGATGTATAGAATTGGGCTCTTGATTCAGGTCCCGTCAGGGCTGCAAACAGCACAGCCAGTATAGAAATTCTTCTCAAATGCTTCATACTCCGTGCAAATCTAACCAAAAATAACTAACTTTACCTCAAATAATCTGCTTCAGCTTTGGAAAAGCTTTTTAGTGAAATGAAGAATCTTTGTCTGTCGGTTGCGATGATTCTGCTGCTTGCCGCCTGCGCGCCCAAGCGGCAGGGTAGCGGTAGCGTGGACGAGTGCGTCGGACGAGGATTCCCCTACCCTGAAGTGCCCTCTGTCTGCAACGACCCTCTTTCTGCGGCAGGGTATCTGGCCTCGAATTATTGGAAGGGCTATCTTCGCGAGAGTTTCCCCACGGACTCGGCAAGGGTGCTGGGCGTAAGCTACGAAGAACTTGAAAAGGCTGTGGCGAGTTGGATTTCCTGTCTGGAAGCCCTTCCGCTGAAGGATGCTCAAAAGGACGTGGACGCGCTTTTCAGCTCGCTCGAGTCGCATATGGGGGCTTTTCCGGGCGACAGTCTGTTTTTCCTGCGTTTTACCGAACTTGTCAGCAGATATCTGTATGACCCCAACTCGCCAGTAAGGGACGAGGACTTGTTTCTGCCTTTCGCGAAGCGGCTTGCCTTGTCGCGCCACACTCGTGACGATATGCGCCCGGGATATGAGTATCAGGCACTTATGTGCGCAAAGAACCAGCGGGGAACAAAGGCTGCTGACTTTGCTTTCAAGGATGCGGCAGGGAGGCGATACACCCTTTACGGGATCAGGGCGGAACTCACGCTCATACTGTTTTCCAATCCGGGCTGCCATTCCTGCAAGGACATTATCGCACAGTTGTGCTCAAGGCCTTATCTCAAGCATATGATTGAGGAAAAGAGGCTTGCGATTCTCAACATTTACATAGACGAGGAACTTGACAAGTGGAGGGAGTACCTGCCGGAGTATCCCAAGGAGTGGATTAGCGGCTACGATTATCTGGGGCGTATCAGGGAGGAACAGCCCTATGACGTGAGGGCCATCCCGTCGCTGTACCTGCTGGATGCGGAAAAGCGTGTGCTGATGAAGGACGCTCCGGTGGAAAAAGTGCTCCTGTATTTGGATAATAATATTGAAAAACAATAAGTTATGGCAACAGTAACACGCAAAATCTGGGGACATACCCCCGACGGTGAAGCTATCTACAAGTACATTCTTACCAATGCCTCGGGCGCTTCGGCCGTGGTCAGCAATTTCGGAGCAGCAATTGTGTCTGTCAACGTTCCTGACAGGGACGGCAAACTTGCCGACGTCGTGCTCGGATACGGAAAGGCCGAGTACTACAACGGTGACGGCCCTTGCTTCGGCAAATGCCCGGGACGCTTTGCCAACAGGATTGCGGGCGGACGCCTGACCATTGCGGGCAAGGAGTACAGCCTGCCGATCAACAACGGACCAAACCATCTGCACGGCGGTCCGGAAGGATTCCAGAACAAGGTTTGGGAGTCGAGAAAGCGCAACGGCGGCGTGGAAATGAAATACACCTCACCTGACGGGGAAATGGGATATCCCGGAACCGTTACGGTTGTTGCGCGTTACGAGTGGAGCGAGGCCAACGAGCTCATCCTCACCTTCTCTGCACGAAGCGATGCCGAGACGGTCATCAACCTGACCAACCACGCCTACTTCAACCTCAACGGCAAGGGCAACGTGCTCAGACATCGGCTCAGACTCAACGCAGACCGCTATCTTCCTACAGATGAAACACTTATCCCTACAGGATGTGTAGATAAGGTGGCTGGAACGCCTATGGACTTCCGCAGGGAAAAAACACTTGGAAAGGATATCAAGAAGGATTTTCCGGCTCTCGTTTACGGCAAGGGCTATGATGCCTGCTGGATAATCAACGACTATGAGCCCGGACAGATTCAGGAAGCAGCCGAGCTCTACAGCAGCACCAGCGGCAGGACACTCAAGGTTTCGACAACCCAGCCGGGCATACAGGTTTATACCGGAAACTGGCTCGAGGGATGTCCTGAGGGCAAGCGCGGCCGCATCTACCACGACTATGACGGGGTGGCTCTCGAGTGCCAGCACTTCCCGGACAGCCCGAACAGGCCGGAATTTCCAAGTACCGTCCTCAAGAAGGGCAAGACCTTCCACGAGGCAATTATCTTTGCATTCGGAGTCAGATGAAACAGTATCTGGATCTGTTGCAGGAGATTATGGACCACGGCACGGTCAAGAGCGACCGCACCGGGGTGGGAACGAAGAGCATCTTCGGTCACCAGATGCGCTTCGACCTGTCGGAGGGCTTTCCTCTGCTGACAACCAAGAAGGTGCACCTGCGCTCGATAATACACGAACTGCTGTGGTTCATCAGCGGCGATACAAACATAGGATACCTTCACGACAACAAGGTAAGCATCTGGGACGAATGGGCCGACGCTAACGGCGACCTCGGTCCGGTTTACGGCAAGCAGTGGCGCAGCTGGGATACCCCTGACGGACGCAGCATAGACCAGCTTTCGGAAGTCATTGAAACGATAAAGCACAATCCCGACTCGCGTAGGATGATAGTCTGCGCGTGGAACCCTTCGGATGTGGACAAGATGGCCCTGCCGCCCTGTCATTGCTTCTTCCAGTTCTACGTAGCCGACGGCAGACTGTCCTGCCAGCTGTACCAGCGAAGTGCGGACACCTTCCTCGGAGTGCCGTTCAACATTGCTTCCTATGCCCTGCTGACGATGATGATAGCCCAGGTATGCGGCCTGAAGCCGGGAGAATTTGTCCATACTACCGGTGACACCCACATTTACCTCAACCATTTCGACCAGGTGCGCGAGCAGCTTTCCCGCACGCCGAGGCCGCTGCCGGTAATGAAACTCAATCCGGAGGTGAAGGATATTTTCCAATTCCGCTACGAGGATTTTACCCTCGAGGGCTATGACCCGTGGCCGGCGATCAAGGCTCCGGTAGCCGTATAACATATTGACAATCAAAAGGTCGCTTATGGAAAAGTGTCTCATAGTTGCAGTCGCAAAGAATCTGGCCATAGGGCGTGACGGGGATATGCCCTGGCACCTTCCGGGCGACCTTAAATATTTCAAAAAGACCACGATGTCCTGTCCTGTGATAATGGGCCGCAGGACCTGGGAGTCGATAGGAAGGCCCCTGCCTGGCAGGCAGAACATCGTGATCAGTTCGCACCCTGAAAGCGTGGGCGAAGGGGCCGTCATTGCAGGATCGCTAGAAGAAGCATTCGTCAGGGCGGGGGACGCTCCGAGAGTGTTTGTAATCGGTGGAGCAAAGGTTTACGCCGCCGCGATGGGAATCGTGGACAGGATGTATATCACCCGCATTGATGCCTGCGTGGAAGATGCTGATGCATTTTTTCCGGAATTTGATCCGCAGGAGTGGGAACTTGAGTCGCGCAGCAGTGACTGCACGGACGAGAATAGTGGTGTAGTGTATAGATTTGAAGTGTATAACCGTAGAGGGAAAACTATTGATGGAGAAGAAAAGAGAAGGATTCGGGAGCCGGATGGCGGTCATCCTCGCGATGGCGGGCTCTGCAATAGGCTTGGGTAACATCTGGCGTTTCCCCTATATGCTTGGGGAATACGGCGGATTTGCATTTGTACTTATTTATATCGTAGCTACACTGTTGGTCTCGCTGCCTGTGTTTGTCGCAGAGGTGGTAATAGGGCGACGCAGCCGCTGCAACGCAAGGGACGCCTTTGTGCGGCTCGCTCCGGGCCACAGCGGGTTCTGGCGCATCACCGGACTGCTTCCGGTGCTCATCCCGACGATTATCGCATCCTATTACAGCGTTATCGGAGGCTGGTCGCTGGAATACCTTGTCAAGGCTTTCCAGGGGGTATTCAGCAGTCTCAGCCCTGAACAAAGCGCCGGAATCTTCTCGGGATTCATCAGCTCCACCTGGACGCCGATTGTAATGCACCTGCTGTTCTTCGCGCTCTGTGCCGTCGTGGTCGCGCTGGGGGTCAAATCGGGTATCGAGCTTTTCAGCAAATTCACCATGCCTGTGCTCTTTGTGCTTGTAGTGTTCATCGCCATCTACTCAATCTGCCTTCCGGGTGCCTGGGGCGGGGTCGAATACATTTTCAAGCCCGACCTGAGCCGTATGACTCCGCGCACCTTCGCTTATGCGATGGGACAGAGTTTCTATTCGCTGTCCCTCGGTATGGGTGCCATAATAACCTACGGTTCCTATGTGCACAAGAACGAAAACATACTTGCCTCCAGCACGGGTACCGCGATTTCCGACCTGACGTTTGCCCTGCTTGCCGCGCTGGCGATTATGCCGGCGGTATTTGCGGCAGGCATTGAACCGGGAGCCGGACCGGGACTGATTTTCCAGAGTATCCCGTTCATTTTCAGCAAGATGAGCATTGATATGCCCTGGATAAGCGGAGTCGTTGCCGTGATGTTCTTCCTTACCGTCGTGGTTGCGGCTATGACTTCGTGCATTTCACTTATTGAGGTGGTCACTGCATATCTTGTTGAAAGATACCACATTTCACGAGGCAAGGCGGTTGCTGCAGTCAGCCTGGTGTGCGGAAGCGCCGGCATACTCTGCTCCCTGTCCTTCGGACCTCTTGCCGGATTTACCATAGGAGGAAAGAGCATCTTTGACCTGTTTGACTGGGTCGCATCCAACATTCTTCTGCTTCTTATGTCGCTGATAACCGTAGTGTTCGTCGGTTTCGTGATGAAAAAGGATGATGTGCGTGACGAGTTTACTAACTCCGGCTCGCTGAGCCTTAACAGAAAGGTATTCCCCGCCGTTTACTTCTTGATAAAATGGGTTGCACCGGTTGCCATAGCGGTGATTTTCCTGACGAACTTCATACTTTAAGCTGAAATGGACAACAGAGGCACTTTCGGAAGCCGTTTCACGGCTACAATGGCAATGGCGGGCTCTGCAATAGGGCTTGGCAACATATGGCGCTTTCCATATATCGCCGGCAAGTACGGCGGAGGGGCATTCATCATTGTATATCTGCTTTCAGCGGTATTTATCTGCGTGCCTATCTTCCTGTCCGAGAGCATTATAGGCAAGAGCACGCGACTGGGAACATTCGGTGCGATGCGCACTCTGGCGCCGGGCAGCAGATGGAAATGGCTGGGACTCATCACGGTCATAACGCCGCTCATCATCCTATCATATTACAGCGTGGTAGGCGGCTGGTCGGTCGAATACCTCTTTAAGGCCGTCGCCCAGGCATTCGGCACGGGAGCGGCTGGCGCTGCGGCGGAGAGCGTTGCGGGGGCTGCGGGAGCTGCAGAGAGGGCTGAATTTGCCAGTTTCATCTCATCTACCTGGAAACCGATAATCGCGCACAGCATCTTCCTGCTTGCAAACGCGCTGGTAGTGCTCGGCGGCGTAAAAAAAGGGATAGAGAAGTTCACGAAAATCACTACTCCCGTTCTGTTCGTGCTCATAGTGGTGATTATGTTCTACGCCATCTCTCTGCCGGGGGCACAGGCGGGCATCAATTACCTTGTGGACGCTGATTTTTCGAAACTTACGGCTGAAGGGGTGCTTTCCGCAATGGGTCAGGCTTTCTTTTCTCTGTCGCTCGGAGTAGGAACGATACTTACCTACGCTTCATATATGCGCAAGGAAGACAATATCCTTGCAACTGGCTGTTTCACAGCGGGTTTCGACCTGATTTTCGCGATGATAGCGGGCTTTGCAATAATGCCGGCGGTATTTGCCGCGGGGATTGAACCCGGAGCGGGTCCGGGCCTGATTTTCGAAACGCTTCCTTACATTTTTACCGTTATGGGAGAGCAGTCCCCTGTCCTGAGCGGCTGCGTGTCAATTCTGTTTTTCCTCACAATCCTTTTCGCCGCGCTGACATCATCCATTTCGATGCTGGAGGTAGGCGTTTCGTATCTGGTCGACGAGAAGAATTGGTCACGCGGCAAGGCAATTCTTATCGTCTGCACCGGCTGCTGGCTGCTCGGAATCCTTTGCTCGCTGTCCTTCGGCCCTCTTTCAGGAGTAAATATCATGGGCAATTCCATATTTGACTTCTGCGACAAGCTGGCTTCCAACTTCCTTATGGTGCTCGGCAGCCTGCTCTTTGTCCTGTTTGCCGGCTGGAAGATGAAGAAGAGCATTCTCGCAGATGAAATCGCGCCGGATGGCAGTTCCTCCGTCAAAATTGCACTGTTCAAGATTCTGTACTTCCTTATCCGCTACGTCGCGCCGCTGGCAATCATCGTGATTTTTATAACCAACCTGTTGATGTAGAGGGAGGTAGATTCAGAATTGTCATAAGTATATCGTAACCAGTATCGGAAGGTGGTCACTGACTCCGCCCAGGTAGCGCGGGCCGCTGAAGGTGCGCAGGGGCTTGAGACCCCCGTAGGCAGCATCGCGGGTCAGCAGGAAAGGCGCTGCGAGCACCCTCTCGCGTTTGTCCAGCCCTCCGAAAATGAAACTGCCGTCGATTTTTTCCCACTCGCCCTCGAAGCGTATGGTCCCTTCTTCCGGCAGCGTCGGTGCCCAGAGATTGTCGTTGAAGTCGCCGATACAGAGGACGTTAGGGGAGAATTCTTCCATAAGCGAGTCAACCAGTTCCGTCATCCGTGTCATTGCGATACGACGCCTGTCTGACTTGCCGCCGCCGAGCTTCGAGGGGTGGTGGTTGACCAGTATCGAGATGCTGTCGAACTGGACGACCAGTATGTCCCGGGTGGGCAGGACGGCGCCGCTGCTGTCGCGTATGTGGGCGGGAAATGCACGATAGGGGCTGCCCAGGGTCGAAGCGCGGTAGAGCAGTGCGCAGTCTATGCCGCGACGGTCCGGCGAGTCGAAGTGGATTATGCGATAGTCTGTTTTACGTAGATTGGTCTGGCGAAGCAACTGCTTGAGTACAAACAGGTTGCCAACCTCGGCAAATCCTATTGCGTCGGGCAGGCGACCTTCTTTGTCGGCAGCATAAAAGATGGTCTTGGCAATTGCGTTGCATTTGCGGTAGAAGCGGCGGGCGGTCCAGCGGCGTTTTTCGGAGTTGGAGGCGTTGCGACCCGGTGCAGGTGAGCGTGCGGATAATGTGTCAGCCTGAGCAGTGGGGCCGGTGGCATCGGGGTAAGTTCCGGACGGTGTCGTGGAGATGGCGGAGTCGTGGTAGTCAAAGAAGTTTTCCAGATTCCAGAACATTACGAGAATAGAGTCGCGGGCGGGGGCTGCGGGGGTGGTCGCGGGGGCTGCGAGCAGCAGGACGGAAATTAATAAAGCTTTCATAGTGTGCAATAAGTTTGGTGCCGCTAATATCGCGAAAAAGATTAACTTTGCATTCTGTTTATCTTTATAATTTGAATTTATGTCACTCAAGTGCGGTATAGTAGGACTTCCAAACGTCGGCAAGTCAACTCTTTTCAACTGTGTCAGCTCAGGCAAGGCCCAGAGCGCCAATTTCCCATTTTGTACGATAGAGCCGAATCTCGGTTCCACGAATGTGCCGGACAGGAGGTTGGAGGTGCTTTCGGATATCTGCAAACCGCAAAGGACCATTCCTGCGACCGTCGAGATCGTGGATATAGCCGGTTTGGTCAAGGGTGCAAGCCACGGCGAGGGTATGGGCAACCAGTTCCTTGCCAATATCAGGGAGTGCGATGCCATACTGCACGTGCTCAGATGCTTTGATGATGACAACGTGGTGCACGTCGATGGCCGCGTGGATCCGGTTCGTGACAAGGAGATTGTCGATGCGGAGCTTCAGCTCAAGGACCTGGAGACGGTTGAGGCACGCCTTGGAAAGGCTTCAAAGGCCGGTAAGGCCGGAGACAAGGATGCTGCAAAACTTGCCGCCCTGCTGACCCGATACAAGGCCGCTCTCGAGCAGGGAAAGTCCTGCCGCAGCGTTGCGCTTCTCAATGACGAGGAGGCTGTACTTGCCCGCGACCTGTTCCTGCTTACCAACAAGCCTGTCATGTATGTCTGCAATGTGGACGATGCTTCTGCGGTCAGCGGCAATGCCTATGTGGAAGCCGTAAGGGAGGCCGTAAAGGAGGAAAATGCGGAAATCCTTGTCATTTCTGCCAGAACCGAGTCGGATATTGCAGAGATGGAAGATTACGAGGACAGAAAGATGTTCCTCGAGGAGATGGGCCTGGAAGAGTCGGGCGTGGTGCGTCTGATCCAGAGCGCCTACAGGCTGCTCGGACTTCAGACCTTCTTTACTGCCGGTTCGGACGAATGTCGCGCCTGGACCATACACAAGGGCGACAAGGCACCGAAAGCTGCCGGTGTGATCCATTCTGACTTTGAAAAGGGATTCATCCGCGCCGAAGTCATCAAGTACGAGGACTTTGTCAAATACAAGACCGAGTCGGCGGTACGCGCGGCAGGCAAGATGGGCATAGAAGGAAAGGATTATGTCGTCGAGGACGGAGACATAATGCACTTCCTTTTCAACGTTTAGTATCGTTTACTGACTTTCCGGCGGGTCTCTGAAATCTGGAATGCTTTCAAATGAGGAACATTTTGATTAAATTTGTTCCTTAAAGTACTGCCACAGATGATAACCGGAAACAAGCCGCTAACGCTGCTTCTGTCCCTTCTGCTTATATGCAGCCCGGGAAAAGCGGCATCCATATTTTCCCCTCTCGTAAGAAACTGGTCCTCTGCGGATCATGGTGCGGGCAGACAGAACTGGGACATTGCCCAGGACAAGGATGGAGTCATGTATTTTGCAAACAACTCCGGTCTGCTCGAATTTGATGGATATACCTGGAATCTGATACATATGCCCGCAAGGGCTAATGTCCGCTCGGTTGCCATTGACGCAGACGGGCGGATTTTCGTCGGGTCCTTCAGAGAATTCGGATGGTTCGAAAAGCTGGGCGACGGGAGCCTGACCTACCATTCGATATCCGCCGCCTGCCCCGAAAAGCTGCTCAACGATGAGATTTGGGACATTATAATCGACGACGGGAAGGTTTATTTCCAATCCTTTGCGCGGATATACGTGTATAACATAGGAAGCGGCGAGAAAGGCGG
>SFJA01000041.1 GCA_004556005.1 Bacteroidales bacterium
CGGAAGGCCATTTCAATGGAACTGACATACTTTGAACCCCTGACAGCAACTTTCCTTATCCTGTAAGGATTAACGGGATAAGGTAAGCGTCGGAATTGTCGCGAAGAACCCAATGTCTTGATCCTGAACTGAATGAAACCGGCCGAAGTGTTGGAGGAAAAAGCGCTTAAGACCCTGTCAAAAGAGTCTTTAAAATACCTGACATCATCGTCTGCAATAAGACAGACATCATCATCGGCCGCTGTTTCAAAGCATTTCATCAAACAGTTGTTGCGATTGCGGCTCACTCCCTTTCCCTCGATGCTTGTCAACACGACATCAGGGCGGGCAAGCATCTCGTTTACACGAGATTTACGCTCATCTGCATCGTCGGGAAGGGAATACCCTGCAGAATGCTGGTGGGAAATGACATAGCTTACATCTGGACGTTCCGGAAGCAATATATCCGGAACATCCAGCAGACTGTCATTATAACAACAAATCAGGACATGCAGTTTCATTGCCTCACCCCTTCTTCACCCTCAAAGAAGACACCGTCATATACACACAGATTGCTACCAGAGGCACGATTGCAATCATCTCGGCAGGGCTTGAGCCGCCTGCGAGAGGTGTGTTCCAAGCGGTAAGGAACCATTCGCATCCGGCGTATTTGAGCACGGCTGAAACCACACCCATAAGCGCTCCGCCGGCAATGAATCCGCTGGCGATAAGAGTTCCCTTGTCGAGGCGTGCGGCATTGATTTCCTTATCCTTGCTGCGGCTGCTTACAAACCAGGCGATTGCACCGCCGAGAAGCAGAGGCAGGTTAAGGTCGATAGGGATAAACATTCCGAGGCAGAATGCAAGCGCAGGCACCTTGAACACGGTGAGAAGTATGGCGATGACGGCGCCGATTCCGTAGAGCAGCCAAGGAGCGTTTCCTCCGTTCATCATAGGCTGGATGACAGCTGCCATAGCATTTGCCTGAGGAGCAACGAGGGCACCCTCGCCCACAAAGCCGTAGGTCTTGTTAAGAATCATCATCACTCCGCCTACGGTAGCTGCAGCAACAGCCACGCCGACGAATTTCCAAGCCTCCTGCTTCTTCGGAGTAGTACCTATCCAGTAACCTATCTTAAAGTCTGTGATGAGTCCGCCGGCAGTACTGAGCGCGGTGCAGACAACACCTCCGATCACCATTGCCGCAACCATTCCGGCATTGCCCTTGAGACCAACAGCCACGAGTACCAATGCAGTGATTATCAGCGTCATAATAGTCATACCGCTGACCGGGTTGGTACCCACGATAGCGATAGCGTTAGCCGCAACCGTGGTAAAGAGGAAGGAGATGACTGTCACGATCAGCAGACCGATAATCGCCTGCCAGATATTGTTCACCACACCGCCGAGGGCGAAGAAAGCAAAGACTGCAATAAGCGTAAACGCGATGCCAAACACGACCGTTTTCATCGGCAGGTCCTCCTGGGTGCGCTCCACCTGGACCTTCGCGGTGCCTTCGCCTTTACGGCGGAATTCGCCAGCGGCTAGTCCGACTGCGCTCTTGATGACGCCTGCGCTCTTGATGATGCCGATGACGCCCGCGGTCGCGATGCCGCCGATACCGATGTGGCGCGCGTAGGTACGGAAGATCTCGTCAGCGCTCATCTCGCCTACGGTCTGGGTGATGCCGGTGCCCATAAAATCAAGCACCTGACCGCCCCAGATGAGGTTGAGCAGCGGGATGACCACGAACCAGACGAGGAAGGATCCGCAGCAGATTATGAACGAATACTTCAGTCCGACTATGTATCCGAGTCCGAGGACGGCGGCGCCGGTATTGAGCTTTACGACGAGCTTTGCCTTGTCGGCGACAACCTGTCCCCAATGCATCACCGTTGTGCTCAGGGTATCTGCCCAAGCTCCGAAGGTGGACACTACAAAGTCGTAGATACCGCCGATAAGTCCCGCTGTCAGAAGGGTTTTGGCGCTGTTTCCGCCTCCTTCGCCGCTGACGAGGACCTGGGTAGTGGCGGTTGCCTCAGGGAACGGGTACTCTCCGTGCATATCCTTCACGAAATACTTGCGGAAAGGAATGAGGAAGAGTATGCCGAGGAATCCGCCCAGAAGCGAGCTGAGGAACATCTGCCAGAAATTCACCTCAAGTCCGAGTATGTAGATTGCCGGAAGGGTGAATATCGCACCAGCGACAATTACGCCCGAGCAGGCACCTATGCTCTGGATGATGACGTTCTGGGCAAGTCCGTCCTTTTTGCCGAGCGCGCCGGTGATGCCGACCGCAAGTATGGCGATAGGTATGGCCGCCTCAAAGACCTGTCCGACCTTGAGCCCGAGATAAGCCGCTGCTGCAGAAAAGATTACGGTCATCACGAGGCCCATTGCCACGGAATATGGGGTAATTTCCTTAGGTTTGCTGTCCGGACTCAACAATGGTTGATATTTCTCGCCCGGATTGAGTTTCCGGTGCGCGTTCTCCGGAAGGCTTGAATGGTTCTTGCTCATCGTTATTCTTGGTTTTTGGTTTCTTTCGTGCCTTGCGGGCTTCCTCCCGCTCCTTCTTGCGCTGGTAACGCTCTATATATTTCTGAAGCTTGGCCTGGTCCTTGGCATCCTGCAACATCTGTTCGCGGACGGCAACCCTTGTCCTCGCCCTCTGCTTTTCCAATTTCTTCGCTGCCTTTGCAGCATCCTTGATTGCGTCCAGCGAGTCAAGCCGCGCCCATTTTGCATCACGGCGGGCAATGGACATCTTGTAGCGGAGTTCCTGAGCCTCGCGACGAGCCTGACGCTTCGCCTCCTTTTCCGCACGTTTCTGCCTGCGCTCTTCAAGTATCCGCTGCCTTTCCTCTTCCCTGATACGCTGCTCCTCAAGCTTGCGCAGGGTCTCCGGGTCCAGTTTTACTGTATCGGCAACGGCAGTGCTGTCAGAAAGCGCCAAACCCGCCCCGGCAAGGCTGTCCGGTCGGGCAAGGCTGTCCGGCACGGCAGTGCGAACGACAGTATCGGGACGCTCGGCAGCACCAGCCATTCCCGGCTGCTCCAAGCCCGGCAGTTCCCTCGGCGGTTCCCGAACCAGCGCCAGCGGCAGCCCCGACAGCGGTCTGCTCGGCAGGATTTAAGGAAGAATTCGCCCCTGCAATCGTGCTGGTGTCGCTTACGGCAGGCATTGCCGATGCGGTCTGCGTCGTGTCGGCGACTGAAACGGAGGCAGTGTCCGCCGCGGCTTCCTTTTTGCGTGAGGCAGCCTCACGTTTGCGCTTGCGGGCCTCTTCCAAGCCTGAGTAAACCGACTTCATATAGCCAGGGAAGTAAATGTCAGTCTGCCTAAACACCGCCCTCGGACGGGATTCGTAATATTCTCTTTCAGAAGACTTTACCCTCAAGGTTGTAATATCCTGCCTGCCTTGTGGCCTGATGTCCGGGTTCCAGTTAAATCCCTTCATCGTCTTGTCTGAAGAAGGCAGCTGGGCAAGCGGATAAGCATCGTTTTTCGGCGAGTCGTAGTAATAAACCCTGTCCAGTTCGCCGTTAACCATATTGGCGGACATCATTTTGCATTCGACCTTGTTGACGGTCGCAATTGCATCGTCCTCCTTGAGATAGAACAAAGCCATCGCCCCGCCGAGCGCATCGAAACGCTTCAGGGCCGCAGAAGTGTCGAAATACGCCATCACGTCCGCGCCCTTGATCTGGTCAAAATACAGACTGTCTTCCTGAGTGATTATAAAGGCGTTGGACATAAGGCTGGCCCGGTCCATTCCACCGTTTCTGATGAGCACTGACAGAGAGTCGGCAGTGTACTGCCTGTTGCCGTCGTTCCAGACTATAGGATTGATATAGAAACGCGCAATTGAGTCAAGGTCAGTGAAATTGAGCGAGTCGCAGCGCACCTGCATATCCTTCCTGTACAACTTGACATTGCCCACGGCGATTGCAAAACCAATCTTGGTAGTATCGTTTGCAAGCGCAATGGAGTCTGCAAGGAAGCGTTCCCGCTCGAGGCTGTCTGCAATGCGCTTCGACTCCTGCTCCGCAAGGGCGGCTTCTTCAGGGGAAATTTCATCGGCCGGGGCCGGTTCGTTCTCTTCCTCCGAATTCCCCGCCGCAGCTTCCTCCGACTTTCCGGCCGCAGCTTTCTTTGCCCGCAGCGCGCCCGCCACGTTCTGATCCTTCTTTGCCAATTCTTCCAGAGCCTGCGCCGCTTTTTCTGCGGCTTCCTTCGCAACCCTCGCCCTGTACGCGCCCACAGGGTCTTCCAGCATCACCGCCAGCCGTTCCTGAGCGGTCGAACGCACTGCAGGTTTTATGTCACAATTCTTTTCCGTCCAATAAACCAGCGAGTCTGCGCCCATATACAGCGTATCGACCTTGACGCCCTTATCCGTTTCCTGTTCGGTACGCATTGCGACAGCGGCCTCCCTGCACATTGTTACTCTGGAGATAGAGTCCTGATACAGAAGGTATTGAGACATTCCGGCAACGTTGCGGGAAGAGTCCTGGATATGGACGTTGCTAAACATTTCCACGTCCTGGGTGTTGCGGTAGAAATACAGGGTGTCGCACCAAACCTCCTGATCTGCAGAAAGGCCGTGCACGTCCCTCTCGAAGAAAAACAGCTCCTGATCACGGTTGTACCATCCGCAGCCTGCGGAAAGCATATTGCCGTCCTTCCAAAAATCCACGTATGCAACAAATTCCATCCTGTTCTGTTCGCCGTCATATACCAGGTCGCTGGTCTTGACAAAAACGGAGTCCGTGAACATATTTACCTGATTGCGGAAGGTAAAGAGCTTGGTGCTGGAGTTGTAGGTGCCTTCGCGACTTTCAACGACCTGACCGTCCTGGTCACGCATCGCGCCACCGTCACGGAACACCGCAATACTGTCCTTTGTGTTGTAATCGAGGTTTCTGGTACGGAGCAGATTGTCCTTCTTGTTGCGCAGCTGAACGACGCTGCCACGGAACTGGGCAAGGTCTTCGTCAATCAGGTAATCGAGTCTGTCGCTTGTCAGAACCGTTTCATCCTGAACAAGTTGCACGTGTCCCCAACAGTTTATGATCTTTGTATCGACACACCATATCGCGGTATCACAGATGAGATAGGTTCCATTATGCAGGAAGGTGGCGTCGATGGTCTTGCGGTAACTGCGTCCGAACTGGTCGTACAACTCTATGCTTTGAGCCTTGACGAGTCGAACGAGAGAATCTGCCGGCTCCTGTTCCTGAGCCGACAGACGCAATGCCGATAGCAGGCATACGAGCAGACAATATATTATTTTGCTACCTTTTCCAGCCATGCACTTCTCTTGAAGTCACAATCTCCGAAGAGAGGGTCTATCATTATCGGTGTAGTGCCTATCTTCTGGTCAACAAAGCTCTCAAGTGCCTCAACCTGCTTCTTTTGCTGAACTATGTTCCTCAGTTCGGTATAGTCTCTTTCAAATGTAGCCGTGTGGCTCGGCACTATCTTGTCCAGACGTATTATCTTGTAAACCAGGTTTCCGTCCCTGCCTTCATTGTCAAGAGACTCTACAGGTTCCGAAATCTCGCCCGGCTTGAGGTCCTTGATCGCCGCATAGTCCTGAGGCTTGAGTTCGTCAATGGCAAAATAGGAAGAACCGGTGTTCGGGTCAGCCATCTGACCTCCGTTTGTCCTGGTTGCAGGGTCTTCGGAATAATAGCGGGCAGCAAGCTCAAAGCTTATTTCGGAAGTATCGATCATAGTCTTGAGCGAGTCCAGGCGGGCAAATGCCTTTTCGCGGTCAGCGGCCGTGTATTCAGGTTTGAGGAGGATGTGACGGGCATTGAACATATCACCCTTCTTATCAAGAACTTCGATGAGATGGAATCCGTCAGGGGTCTCGACTATCTGGGAGATGATGCCCGGCTTGAGAGACATTGCAGCATCGGAAAATGCCGGCCAGAATATTGATTTTGAAGCCATTCCAAGTTCGCCTCCCTTGCGGGCGCTGCCCGGGTCCTCGGAGTAGAGGCGCGCGAGGGTGGAGAATTTCTCCCCGTTTATAATGCGCTCGCGTATATCCAGCAGCTTCTCCTTGACGGCGATGGCTGCCGCCTCCCTGTCCGGGTAGATGCAAATCTGGCTGAGCTGATACATCTGTGGCACCACAGGCAGGTCATTCTCGTCAGTCGAGTCGAGAAAGACCTTGACATCATAAGGCGTGACCTCAGGAAGCTGCTTTACGACTTCCTGCTGTTCCTGTTGTATAAGGCTCTGGTCTTCAAACTGTTTACGCCATTCTGAACGAAGCTTGTAAAGCGGTTTGTGGAAGTATTCCTCAACCTGTTCGTCTCCCCCGAGAGCGGTTCGTATCTGGTCGATCTGCTGGCTGAGGTTGGACTCCACCATATCCTGGTTGACGGTCAGCGAGTCTATGCGAGACTGGATGAGGAAGAGTTTCTGTTCCATCATCTTTTCCAGCACCTCGCACCTTACGTTGCGGTCTGAACCATAGCCCTTGGTCCTCAGCATCTGCACCTCCGACTCCACGTCCGAAACGAGTATGAGTTCGTTGCCGATAACGGCTGCCGCCCTGTCAACTATGCCGGTGTATTTCTGCGCAAAAGCACCGGCTGACAGGAAAAGGGTGAGTGTCGCGGTCAAGGCCGCCTTTTCAAGAATCTTTGCCATCATTCGTTAATTACTAATTTGTTGTTGCTGCGCGCCTCTTCAAGCAATTCCTGTTCCAAAGAGGACAGCATCTCACGCTTGCGCGAACCAAGTATCATCTCGCATATCCTCGGCCGGCAATACTCCACCGGCGCAATTCCGTAACGGACCATATCGGCCACGTAGCCTATCATCACGACGCCAAGTCCCGCCGGTTCATACACGATATAGTCTCCGGACTTCAGTCCAAGCATAGTGAGATAGTCCAGTCCATACTCTCGAGCCACTGCCGCAGCGTCCGTCCAGTTCTTGGAATAATCCGCATATCTTATTGCAGCCGAGCGCAATACGCTGTCCGACTGCATAATTGCATTGCATTCTTCCTCCTTGAGCGCAGCCTTTATCATATCCTTTGACGGAGAGTCGGACATCACAACCGCGAAACGCAGCTTGAGCAACGGGCGTTCCAGCACGAAATTTTCTTCGTGCGCCTCATAATATGCCTGCACCTGCTCGCTGCTGACCGCAGTGTCGAGATGTTCCCTGACATAAGCCTGCTCGAAACGATATCTTATGAGAGAGCGCCTGTACTCTTCAAGTTCTCTTTCCACGTCCAGTTCCTCCTTGCTGAGCGCGGCATCGGCCTGCTGCATGTAAAGTACGGACAGGGCCCATTTGTCAATGTACTGCTGCACGAGCATTGCGCTGTCCTCCGGAGTGGCAAATGCGGGCACGCAGCCCCTCACCTCCGACAGATACAGTTTTTCCTTGCCAAGGCTTGCAACCACCTCGTCGTTGTGTATGACCGAGGATACGGTGTCGCAGGCGGCAAACAGTATCAGGGATGATATCAACGCAAATAATCTACGCATAACTCGCAAATGTAGCGAAAAAGAATCAGTTTTCCTCGACTATCGCAAGGATTATGCCTTCGATGAGCCTGTAAACCGAAGTACCCGGCGCCGTGACATTGTTTGTCATCACGGAAAAGGCCACCCTGTGCCTCGGATCCCCGTCGGACGCTTCGATGTATCCGCAGAAGCAGCGCACCCCGTTCATCGAACCGCTTTTCATCCTGATTCTTGCCTTGAGGGCCTCAGGACTGTCCTTGAAACGGTTTACAAGTGAAGTCTTTTCCATTCCAGGCGAAGGCAGCGAAGCGTAGAAGCTCTCAAATACCGGAGTATGCGTCATCGCCTTGAGGAAGGAAACGAAAAAAGACGGCGAGATATAATTCTTCCTTGACAGTCCGCTCCCGTCATAAAGCCTGCATCCGCCGCGCACGTCAAGTCCCATACGCTCCAGCTGACGGTTTGCGGCAATGCAGCAGGAATCGTAGCGGCAGGAATGCTGCAAATGGCCTCCGAGCGTCCTTAGCAGGGTCTCTGCGAAGAAATTGTCGCTGCGGTAATTGGTTACCCTGGCTATCTCCGAAAGAGGCACAGAAAGCGTCTTGCCCAGGGTCTGCAGCCCGGAAGCGCAGCGCAGCCCATCATCGGCATAGCCCGGACTGCCGTGCAGATAGCCACGCGCATCGAGATATGCGGCGTCCCCGCTGACAGGAACGCCATTGCCGCGCAGGTAACGCCTGAAGTACTCCGCACAAGTCAGGGGTCCGAAGCGATTGGAGCATTCGATTACATAGCCACGGCTGCCAAGCGGAAACGCTCCGCGAAATTCGGCATAAGGGGCAAATTCGCTATTGACGCAGTAGAGGTCATCGTAAGTCGCTGACTTTGTGCAGATTGCACTGACGCCCAGGTCGAGCTGCGGGTAGTCGGGATACTTCGGCGTGACGACGGGCGGGGCAAGCGGCGAAGCAGCGGAAGCAACGTAAAAGCTACGCGAATTCTCATAGAAATTCAGCCCCCGGGGTGCTGCTCCGTAGGCAAATCCGAGGTCTTCGAGGGACCAGCCGGGATTTTCCGGGGCAGGGTCACCGAAGAATCGCGGGTCGGCTATGATGCGACCGTCAATGGAACTTATGCCTGCGTCCAGCAGTATCTGCTTCCACTGCGCAAAGAGTTCGCTAACTGGCCTGGAGCCCGGGAAAACCGCGCCTGTAGTGGGGTCGCCGCCGCCGACAATGTACAGGTCGCCCTTCAGGACTGAGTCGCGCACGGTGCCGCTGTATTTGAGAGTGGTGCCGTAGCGGTAGTCCGGACCGAGGACCTTCAGTGCAAGTCCTGTGCTGATGAGCTTGGCGGTCGAAGCCGGGACCAGTTTGTGTCCGGAGGCGAAATTGACCAGCGTGTCGCCGTCCATCCTTACAGCAAGCACGCCGCAAAGGCCGGTGCGTAGTTCTTCGGAGCGAAGTATGGCCCCGACACGCTCCTGCGCCCGCTTCTGACCCGAAGAGGCCCCGATGTCGGCGGCGGCGGGAAGGGCAGGTGCCGACATAGCGGCAATCGCGTCCCGGCCCGTAAGCAGGAACGCGACTGCAACTGTCAGGATGAAACGCATCCTCACGATGCTTCCACTACGCGGAAACAGTCTTTTTGACTGTTGCGCTGAGTTTCTCATAAAGAGCGTCAACCTTTTCGCAGATCTCCTTTGCCAAAGCGTTGAACTTTGCCCTCTGGCTGCCCTCGCACTTGGCGACAACCTTGTCACGCATCTCGTTGTAGGTATCTATCGCCTCCTCATAGAGCTTTTCGAGCTCCTCGGTTGAAGCGTTGGCGTTGACAGCGGCAACTGTAGTGCAATCCTCTATGAATGCGCTGAAGACGTAATCAATGTCTTTTTTAATGTCTCTAAGGTTCATATCCGTAAAATTATGATTTGCAAATATACTGATTTTTTTCAAGATTGCTACTTCCCGCCGAAATACCAGGGGCTCCCGGCAAGGCTGACCGCACCTTCGCCGCTGTCAACGTGCCCGAGTATGCGGCGTACAGCCAGTATCTGACGGGTGTACGGGTCCGGACCGTCCTCGGAAAGGGAGCAGATACGCACGCGCTGCGAGGCGTGGATAATGCGACCGTCACCTATGTACATTGCCACGTGGGTTATCTTCAGCGGGCTCCTGCCCCTCGCCGGCGTCCCGTAAAAGACCAGGTCCCCCGGAAGCATCGCCTCCGTCCTGACCGGCACCGCCTCACCGCACAGCACCTGCTCGCGGGCATTTCTTGGCAGGAGAATTCCACATTGAAAATATGCGAACCTCACCAGTCCGCTGCAGTCAAAGCCGTGAGGGCTCATTCCGCCCCAGACATAGGGAACTCCGTTGTAACGGCAGGCCGCTGCGGCAAGGGCTTCGCCGTTCGCCGTTCTGCTGGCCGTCCAGGTCTCAAAATCAGCAAGATACGCAGCCTTAACCCAGGCATTTTTCCCGTCAGGCAGCAGGATTTGGACCCAGTCCTTGCGTTTGCCGGCGCTCTTGCGGACAAGACATCCGGCGCACAGGTCGCAGACCCTCGCGGACTTTTCGGAAGGGCTTTCGTAAGCGAAGACCCAGTCCTCCGTGCAAATCCACTTCGGGGCGGCAAGGTAACTGTCCTTTTCCTCCTCGCTCATGTAAGCCAGCGCGAGGTCGTTGGTCCAGGCCACGTAAGGCTCAGGAGTGCTGACCTTGCGCCAGTAGCGATCGGCGTCGAGCACCTGCACCACGGTACCCATAAGTGCCTGAGTCTCATTACTTGACTCGTAATCGGGACGCAGCCTGAGATTGCTTGTCGATACATTGACTACAGCCCATCTCGAAGGCATTGCGCCATCCTGAGCGCTCAGGGTGCCTGCCGGAAGGCAAAGCAGCGTGCATAAAAGAAGAAACAAAAGTCTTTTCATAACTCAGTTTTGAACACACAAAAATAAGAAGTAATCCTGAAAAAAGAAGATAATATTTGCTACATTTGAATCCTGCATCAGATTCGGAGCATTTCTTTGAATGGTGCAGCTAAATTTGAAAGGAAGTATGGCAGCAAAGAAAAGCGTGTGGTACTGCAGTTCCTGCGGCAACGAGTCAGCAAAATGGATGGGCAGATGTCCTGCCTGCGGAGAATGGAACACCATGGTGGAGGCCCCGGCGGACAATTCTGCAGGAGGCAGGGCTTCCTCATCAAGGGGAAGGGCTGCTTCCACAGGCACGGGAGGCAGCGCCAAGGCGCATCATATCAAGGAGATAGACTATAGCAGCGAAGTCCGCAGGAGCCTGGGGATGGCAGAATTGGACCGACTGCTCGGGGGCGGAATCGTTCCGGGGTCGCTCGTACTCATCGGCGGCGAGCCGGGCATTGGCAAATCTACTCTTTCGCTGCAGATTCCGCTTGGCTGCCCGGGTCTCAAAACGCTCTACGTAACAGGAGAAGAGTCTGAAAAGCAGGTCAAGATGCGTTCGGAGCGGCTTTGCAAGGGAGCAGGCACCGATGCGGGGGACTGCTACATACTGTGCGAAACCTGCATCGGAAACGTGCTGGAACAGGCCCGGGGGATGAATCCTGACCTTATGATTGTGGACTCCGTGCAAACAATGTACTCCGACCTGCTCGAGTCCGCGCCGGGCTCGGTCGGCCAGATAAAGGAAGTGGCCTCAGAACTGCTGCGCTTTGCAAAGGAAAGCGGAGTGCCGGTGATTTTGATAGGACATATCACCAAGGACGGCTATATCGCCGGGCCGAAGATACTCGAGCACATTGTTGACGTGGTCCTTCAGTTCGAAGGCGAAAACCGAGGTTCATACAGACTGCTGCGAGGCATCAAGAACCGCTTCGGCAGCACGTCCGAGCTTGCGGTTTTTGAAATGACCGGGACAGGACTTGAAGAAGTATCCAATCCTTCGCAGTTGCTTATCCCAATGCACAAGGAGGGGCTGAGCGGTACCGCCGTTGCTGCAACGCTGGACGGAACCAGACCTATACTGTTTGAGGTTCAGGCACTTGTATCTTCGGCGGTGTATGGCACCGCGCAGAGGTCCACGACAGGCTTTGACACCAGAAGGCTGAATATGCTGCTTGCAGTGCTCGAGAAAAGGGCCGGATTCCACCTGAGCGCCAAAGACGTGTTCCTGAATATGGCGGGAGGTCTCAAGGTCAACGATCCGGCGTGCGACCTTGCAGTGATTTGCGCCGTGCTGTCGTCCAATTTCGACTTTGCCCTGCCTTCGGACCTGTGTTTTGCCGGAGAAGTCGGCCTCAGCGGCGAAATCCGCCCTGTCGGGCAGACGGACAGGCGCATTGCCGAAGCCCGCAGGCTCGGTTTCAAAACGATATTTGTAAGCGCCTACTCCTCTTACGAAACCAAGGATGGCATCAGAGTGGTAGAGGTCTCAGACGTGCCTGAACTTGTAAAAAAGCTTTTCAAGGCCTGATAACCTCAATCTCGGAGCCCAGGCCTACCTTTATTATCTGCGAAGCCCTGCCGCTTGCCCCTCGCTCAAGACGCTGGGGAACGACATAGTCCACGCTGCCTGCAATCTCATCGGAAATATCCCTGAAGCACTTGGGAGTGTCTTCGCCCGAGATGTTTGCCGAGGTCGAAACAAGAGGCTTGCCGAGGCGGCGCACTAGCTGACGGCAGAATGAGGCAGGAGAATTGTCCTCCGTATCGAGAGGTATCCTGATTCCGACGCTGCCGTCCTCCGCGACTACGTTCGGGGCGAGCAGCTGGGCGCCGGGGTAGATGATGGTCATAGGCGCATCGTTGACCTCGACCAGATCTATCGCAATGTCCGGAATCTCCTTTACATAGCGCGCAACCATATCCATATCGCAGGCAAGAAGCACCAGAGACTTGGCCGAAGAGCGTTTCTTTATTCTGAATATCCTTTCGACGGCCTGCTCGCTTGTTGCATCACAACCCAGGCCCCATACGGTATCGGTAGGGTAAAGTATTACGCCGCCCTGACGGAGGACCCTTACGGCTTCCTCAATAATTTCCTTGCAGTCCATAAGCATCAGAAGTTGTCCCGGTCAAACAGACGGCCGGCCTTTTTCCAGAAATATACCACGAGGAATCCGAAGATCATACCTCCAAGATGTGCAAAATGCGCAACGCCTTCTGCCGTTCCGGTCACGCCGACAACAAGGGAAAGGACTGCAAAAATGATGACCATCCATTTGGCATTGAGCGATATCGGAGGGAAAATCAATGAGATACGGCTGTTAGGGAAGATCATTGCATAGGCAATCAGCACGCCGTAAACCGCACCTGAGGCTCCGAGCATTGGGGCTGCGGCGCCCCTCATCCAGGTCATTACAAGCAGATGCACCGCGGCAGCTCCTAGTCCGCTGATGAGATAGAGGATTGTAAATTTCCTGGAACCTATCATTCGCTCCACCACGGAGCCGAAGATGTACAGGGTGTACATGTTCATAAAGAGGTGCCAGAATCCGCCGTGCATAAACATATAAGTAACTGGCTGCCATAAACGGAAGAGCACGCTGTGCGGGTCGTAAAGCACGAGCCATCCCATCACGTTGGTCTTGAAAAAGCGTTCTCCCAAAAAGGTGGCAGCAAACAGTATTACATTGATAATCAACAGATTCTTGGTAACGACAGGGACATTTGACATAAAGCCTCCGCCCCGTTCTCCATTATTGCTGTAATAATAACTCATTGTTTAGAATTTGTTTTCTATTTCGTCTATGCCAACTATGGCAACTATCTTCCTTCCGCCCGGTGTCAGTTCGGCGTTCTCGCAGGCAAATAGCGTGTCAATCAGCCTGCGTGGAGCCATCGGATCGCTTCCTATTTCGAAAGATGCCGCCCCAAGCGCAGCAAAGCGGGCCGCCATCCGCTGGTTGAGCACTTCCTGCAGTCCGCTTCCCGGTTCGGAAAGCACTGCAACGATATCGTCAAGCATAGTCCTGACCTTGCCCTCCTCGCAGCTCATCCCTTCCGGAACGGCGTTGACAACAACACTATCCGTGCCAAAAGGAGTAATGTCAAAACCCAGACGCTCGAGAGTTTCCGAAGCGCCTTCCAAAATGAGGCGCTCCTGCACGCCTATCTGGACCTGAACCGGAAACAGCGCCTTCTGGCTCACGTGATTGTTGCTCGAGAGGGCCTTGAGCATACGTTCATATAAGATTCGTTCAAATGCCCTGCGACAGTTGACGAGCATAAGTCCGGAAGCTACCGGGGTCAGTATGAAGCGCTTATGAAGCACGAGCGTGTTGGACATACACTTCGACTCGAAGAGCACGCCGTAACTCTGATCCTTGCCCATACGCGGCGGATAATCCTGATAAAGGCCTGCCTGTCCGCCTCCGCTTGCCCCTGAAGCGTCCGCGCCAAGACCCGCACCGCCGCCGGACGAGCCGGAGTCGGACGAGCCGGAGTCGGGAAAGAATTGGCCCGAAACATTGCCGGAAGGAGTGCTGCCCGAAGGTGGCAGGGAAGAGTCCGGGTCGAACGGGTTGAAATTCGGGTTGCCGCCGCCGAAGGTCAGCGGGTTGGCGTCGCGGTAGGCCGCAAAACCGTCTCCGATTATCGGTATGTCGATGGAGCCTTCGCTTTCAAAGTCAAGACTGGCTCCGAAACTGTTGCGGCCGAGGGTTTCCTTTACGCAGGCATAGATAATCTGGAAGACTATGCTTTCGTTCTGGAATTTGATTTCGGTCTTTGTCGGTGAAACGTTTACGTCAACGGACGACGGGTCGGCATCGAGAAAAATGAAGTATGCGGGGGTGACGCCCTCGGGAATCATTTCCTCGTATGCCTTCATTACCGCCTTGTGCAGGTAGGGGCTGCGGAAGAAGCGTCCGCGCACGAAAAAAAGCTGGTTTACCTGAGTCTTTTTGGCGGATCTTGGAGTGCCGATAAAGCCGCTGACATTGAGTTCGGAAGTCTGCGCCGAAAGGTCCACAAGGGTATCGGCAACATTCATTCCCATCACGTCCATTATCCTGTATTTGAGGGACTTGGCCTTTTTGAGCACATAGAGTTGGCGACCGTTGTGCACGAGCGAAAATGCTATTTCGGGATGGGGTACGGCTATGTGGACAAACTCGTCCACGATGTGGCGCAACTCGACGTTGTCGCCCTTGAGGAATTTGCGCCTGGCGGGGGTGTTGTAGAAAAGGTTGCGGATTATGAAGTTGCTGCCCTTGGGGGTGGAGACGCCGGATGAGCGCAGTTTCCCCGAATCGCCTATTACAACCTGGGTGCCCGATTCGTCCTGTTCACGCCGGGTTTTGAGTGTGACTTCGGCAACGGCAGCTATGCTGGCGAGGGCCTCGCCGCGGAATCCGTATGACATTATCGACTCGAGGTCGCTGGAGGTGGCTATCTTTGAAGTGGCGTGCCTCTCGAAACAAAGCACGGCATCGGAAGCTGACATTCCGCATCCGTTGTCGATGACCTGAATGAGGGTCCTGCCGGAATCGCTTATAATCACGTCAATCCTGTCGGCTCCGGAGTCAACTGCATTTTCCACAAGTTCCTTGACTACGGAAGAAGGCCTTTGAACGACTTCTCCCGCAGCTATCATATTGGCCAGCTGAGCCGGCAGAACCTGAAGCTTACCCATATATATGGCTACAATGACATATAGAACCTGGCTATCATATAAAGCACGGCAAATACGAGCAGCATCGTTACAATGCCTATGATAGTCTGAGCCTTGCTGGCGTGGCCTCTGGAAGAACGGTAATTGCCGTCCTTGAATGCGCCCTTGATGTAGGATCCCGGCACGTAGGTATCATTGGCAGACTGTTTGCCGCTTTCGCCCGAAGCGGTATTTCCGAGCGAACCGTCAACGCGGCCGAAACGGCGCTTGCGCTCCTCTTCTTCCGGATTATAATATATAGGCTTATAGTTGAACACCCTGTGCTCGCTATCGCCGAAAAAGCTGAACATTCCCATAGAAAGCAAATTTAGGTATAATTTCACTACAAAAACAAAAAAGCTGGCCAAAAATACTTTTGGTCAGTTTTTCAAACTTAAAAACGCTCTGCGCGCAGAACTGATTACTCAGCCTTCTCGCAGCCCTCGCAAGACTCGCAAGATGCACACTTGGTAGAGTCGCAAGATGCGCACTTGGTAGAGTCAGCAGCACAGCATGAGCAGCTGTCAGCGCTAACCTCGACAGTCTCAGTTGCCTCGGTAGCAGCCTCTCCCTTCTTTGATCCGTTGTTGCAAGCAACAGCAGCGAATACGAGAGAAGCGCAAGCAATGGCCATAAAAACCTTCTTCATAATCAAACAAAATTAACTAGTTAAATATCATTTGTTAGTAATACGCTAACGGCCGCAAAGATACGCAGTTTATAAAATAAAACAAAAAATATTCAAAATTTTTTAAAAAGCGTTTCCTTGCTGGCGGGGAACCCTGAGGACTTCCATATCCTTAAGGGAGCCGTCCTCTATCTTGAAACGCAGCGCCGTCCTTTCCACCTGCCAGCCCTGCAGACCGGCCGCTCCGGGATTGATGTACATCAAGTTCATCTGCTTGTCATACATCACCTTAAGTATATGCGAATGTCCGCAGAGCAGAATGTCAGGCTTATAAGCGTCAATGAGGGCCAGCGCCCTGGGATAATAGTGGTCCGGGGAGCCCGCAATATGTGTCATAAGAAGTTTAAGACCTTGTATTTCAAGCAGTTGATGACCAGGAAACCTATACCTGATTTCCTGTCCGTCACAGTTGCCGCATACTCCCACCACGGGCTTTACAGCCTCAATCTGCCTTACGAACTGCTCTCCTCCCCCGAAGTCACCGCAATGCCAGATGACATCCACCGGCTCGAAAAAGCCGGAGAACTGTTCGTCAAAAACTCCGTGAGTATCGCTGATTAGACCTATATACATCTTTAGATTCCATTTCCCGGCAAGGCGCTTCTCCCGCACAACAGTGCCGGCGGTAAATCCTACTGCTTCCCGGCAAGGCGTTTCTCCCAGGCCCAGGCAGCTGCAAGTGTCTCTTCCGTAGAGCGTTCCGCTTTCCAGCCAAGTTTCTCGTTGGCAAGAGACGGGTCTGCCCAAATGGCAACGACGTCACCTGCGCGGCGTGGGGCGAACTTCCAGTTGAGCTTGATTCCGTTGACTTTTTCAAAGGCATTAACGAGTTCGAGAACCGACAGCGGCCTTCCGGTACCTATGTTGAAAATCTCGTAAGGCTGCTCCATCCTGTCGTCGAGCATCCTTGCCACAGCGCACACGTGCGCCTTTGCAAGATCCACTATATCAATGTAATCGCGCTTGCAGGTGCCGTCCTCGGTCGGATAGTCGTTACCGAAGATGGAAAGGCATTCGCGCTTGCCGATTGCGGTCTGGGTAATGAACGGAACGAGGTTGTTAGGCACTCCGCGAGGCAACTCTCCGATCAGGGCTGACGGATGCGCGCCGATAGGATTGAAATACCTCAGGGCAATTCCCCTGACGCCCGGATATGCCGCCACACAGTCGCGCAGGAAGTCCTCGCACATCTGCTTCGTGTTCCCGTAAGCCGAGGTAGCCGGCTGGCGGGGAGAATTCTCCGTTACCGGCAACTCCTCCGGTTCGCCGTAAACCGTTGCGGACGACGAGAAGAGGACGTTGCAGCCTTGCTCGCGCGCCATCTGCAGCACGTTCAGGAAAGAACCGAGGTTGTTGGTGTAGTACTTGAGCGGGTCAGAAACCGATTCACCGACGGCTTTGAATGCAGCAAAGTGGATAACTGCATCTATCTTATTGTCAATAAACAGCTTGCGTACTGCCGCAATGTCGCAGAAATCCATCTCGACAAGCGGAAGCTGGCGACCTGTGATTTGGCAGACGCCGTTGTAGTTGGTTCTGTCGCAATTGGAAAAGTCATCTGCGATTATGACATCATAGCCGCTCTGGATAAGTTCAACAGTAACGTGGCTGCCGATAAAGCCGGCACCGCCGGAAACAAGCACGGTCTTTTTCATATTATGTATGGTTTGATTCAAGTCAAAATAAACAAACAAATGTAGTAAAAAATGACAAGAATTGCTACCTTCGCAAAAAATGAAACAGGATGGAATGGAGAATCGGACAAGGATATGACGTGCACGCGATTGCCGAAGGACTGACGATGCATCTGGGCGGCGTGACCGTTTCGGACCAGATAGGTTTCGTCGCACACTCAGACGGCGACGTCGCAATCCACGCCCTCTGCGATGCCCTGCTGGGCGCCCTCGCGCTCGGCGACATAGGCAAGCACTTCCCGGACAACTCCGACCGCTGGAAAGGGATTGACAGTCGAATTCTCCTGCGGCAGGTGGTCGGAATGCTGGCCGAGAGGGGCTGGAAGCCGGGCAACGTGGACATCACCATCGCGCTCCCGAAAATCGGCAGTTTCGTTCCGGCGATGCGTGAAGTTCTGGCGGCCGATATGGGCATAGACCCTGACAAGGTAAGCGTTAAGGCGACTACTACAGAAAGACTTGGATTTGTCGGCCGTGGAGAGGGCTGCGAAGTCTGGGCGATTGCGCTGGTAGTTAAGGAGTGATTGCGGGCGTTAGTGGCACTATTGGCTTAATATGCAAGATTTTTAACAAAAATTTGCATATTATCAAAAATTG
>SFJA01000042.1 GCA_004556005.1 Bacteroidales bacterium
GGATTAAATCACTATGGAAACTAATAAAGTCAGATTTGTGTCTAAAGTCCGAAACGACTAATGCCATGTATTTCTTCTTCTTCAAAACTCTTGCACATTGCAAGAATACATCAGAGACAAGGATATCTAAGAAGTCCGAATATGAAGATATACTGGCTAAATCTGATGCGTCATTATCAGAATAATTTGTTGCTAAGTCATTAGCAATACGTTCTTTCTTGACTTTATGATCCGCCTTCTTGTTTAAAATTGACCAATACGGAGGACTAGTGATAACAAAATCTACGGATTCTGTTTCCAATCCTCGTAAAACAATTCTTGTATCCCCCTGAATAAAATTGTGTTTCCTTGATGTACCTTGGGCGATTTCCACATCTAGCCTTTCTTGTGCAAGACTATGCCATTTATCTTGCAATTCTATGCTAGTACACACACGACCCTCTAGTGCACATGCCTTTGCAGTAGAGCCAACACCTCCGAAAGGATCAAGCACATGCATTCCTTTCTTGGTGAAGAACGTGATCAGGTGAGAAACATCCTGAAAGGAAAATGGTGCAGGGTGTTGCCTCTCAATTTGAGCGTGCGGGTGTTTTGATCCCAATCCTTTTTGATAGAAGAAACTTTTCGTTTCCAGTAGCCATTCACCTCCCGTTAGGTCGTTTAATGCGTTACGAGGATTAACAGTTTTAGACTCTACTAAACCATTGATGCCGTCTTCTGAAGCAGAATCCTCAACGCACCTTTTTAGTGCTTCGATTTCGACAAGAGAATATAACAACCTACCATTATCTGCTTTGTGTGCAGTAATTTTACCCTGTTTAGAAAGTTTGCGCAATTCGAGAGCAGAAATGCCGAGTATTTCTGCTGCTTCTGTAGAAGCTATTTTATCTTTTTTGCAAGCATCGAACAACTGCATCTGTTCACTTTTCATTCTTAATTAGTCTAACGTAATCTTTATTTTTTTAACTCCGAAGCCTGACATGCTTGCACATGCATCCAACGCGATTGTTGGCCGTGCTGTATTTGCCCGTTGCTTGTTTTGTATTCATGGATTTGTATAGCGTTCATTAGTATAGCATAGACATGCATTATAGTCTAGATTTTTTTGCCATCATTTTATATAAAACACTTCTGTTTAGTATCTGAGGTTTACTTAGGCAGTGGCTATGCTTTGCCAGAGTAGCCTTGTCGGCATCATCTGGGGCATCGTTGATGGTGTCGAAATTCGCCTCCGGCGGCAGATAGAAATTGCAGACCTCGATGGAAATATTTTTGAGTGACTTCCCCATGCGAGTACCTTTGAGTTTATTATAACGATTCTAGATCTCGGCCTTGTGTTGCTTATAGCGAATATCTGCATAGCGTAGGAAAATCCAGGTCAAGAACGGGCTGCCCGTATTTGTTGGCAACCGAATGCCAAAGGTCGTCTTTAAGTTTCTTTAACTCCTTGTCTGTCATGTAATTTTGCTTGTTGCGAGTGATGATGTGTAAAGTCGTGAGCAGAGAAGTGTCCCCCGCGCTGTATGTGCGTATTATAGCACAACACTTCTCGAAAGGAAAGCATAAAACGCCTTTATGGCACATTCTGTAGTGATCAGGGGCCATTACTTCACCTCGAAGAGCTGACGCTCTATTTCTGTTGGGGGCTGATCCAGCAGAGTCAGGAGATCACCGACCATGCTCTTACTGACACCGACGGCTTGGGCGAACTGTGAGACATTCTTGAATGCTCCCGAACGCAGGATGCGGTCAATCATGAGCGCATTGGCCATGCGGATGGCACAGGTCGTAGGAATTGGGGCGAGTTGCCGAGCAGCCTCGTCATCCAGAGCGGTCCGGACCCTCAGTTCACGTCGGCTGCCAGAAGAGGCGGTGCTCATGAGGAATGGGACGGAAACATCGAACCCCGGAGAGGGTTTAAGGACGATGGGGCGGTTTTGACGCAGGAGGCGGAGACGTAGCTCCCGCATTTCCTCAGGGGCGATGGATCTGCTACTACATTGCTTCTCTGTTGCTTTCATCATTGTTTCTTGAATGCGATGTCAATTTTGCTGTTTTGCCAATCAAAGCTCACCCGCTCGATGGACTGTTCAAATACCCTGCGGATCATGGCAGGTTCCCCGCAGCGTATGAGCTCCTCTGCACTTTGCAGAGAGTTCAGAATATCTCCCTCGCGGCGATGCGGCAGGCGTTCCTGAAGGCGCTTTGCCAGGTAATCCATGCCGAGATGGCCGACAATCTGCTGCATCACAAACAGATCGAGCACGGGTGCGGAGATGTTCGGGCATCCACAGGGGGTGAGACTGCCGGACTTCATGGACTGCTTGCGCCCTCGGCACGAGTAGTAGCTGTACAGTCTTCCGCGCTTCTTCGTATCGCTGCGAATGAGCGGGCTACCGCACGCGGCGCATACAGCGAGGCCCGGAGGAAGGAGCCAGCCCGTTTCAGTAGCTGCCTCTTTTCTAGGTCTTCCTTTGGGGCGATCCCTATGGAAGCGATGGTCGAGGTGGAGCTTGTTGTCGTTGAGCTTGCGCTGCACCTGCTGCCAAAGCTCCTCTCCGATGATGCCGTGGTGCTGTCCGGGGATCGGGTTCTCCGGGGAGGCCGGGTTAGGCACAAGTCCTATGTAGATGACATTGCGCAGGATACGTCCCACGGCCTGTGTATTCCAAGGGACGGGCGAGCCGGATCTTCCCCGTTTTGTGAGGCCATCCTCGTTGAGGCTGCGTGCGATACCTATGCAGGTTCCGCCCTCCTCGGCGTATTCTCGGAAGATGCGTTGAACGATTGGGGCGGTCTCCTTGTCCACCAACAGATCGAGTTTCGATCGCATGTAGCCGAAAGGTGT
This sequence comes from Bacteroidales bacterium, assembly GCA_004556005.1. GTDB lineage: Bacteria > Bacteroidota > Bacteroidia > Bacteroidales > UBA932 > Cryptobacteroides. Next base: position 2,849 of record SFJA01000042.1, read on the forward strand.
AGAACCACCCGGTACATAGCCGCGCGCCCGCGCCGCCTCAATCTTGGCCTTTGTACGCTCAGAGATGACCTCGCGTTCCATTTGTGCAAACACCCCGAGCAAGTTGCGCATGGCTCGTCCGACCGGGGTTGAGGTATCAAACTGCTCGCTGACGCTGGCTACCTGAACACCATTACGATCGAGCAGATCCAGCATGTTGAGGAAGTCCCTCTGATTTCGAGCGAGGCGGTCGAGCTTGTAGACAACCACCATATCGACTTCTTTGCGGCCTGCTGCGGCCAGCAGCTCCTGCAATGCCGGACGGTTCATAGTACCACCGCTGATGCCGGCATCTGTAAAAGTGCGCAGATAGGTAAAGCCGCTGAAACTGCGGCTTTCGATAAACTTCTTGCAGGTGTCCTCCTGAGCCTCGAGACTTGAAAAGGGCTGGGCGAAGTCGTTGGCTCGGAAAACGGATTTGCGGGTGTAAATTGCGCAGCGGATGATCGGAATCGGTGTCCCGATCATCGGTTGATGGGAAGTTGTACCGGAAATGCTTTGCGCCATGTTGATTATCGTTTCGAGGGGTTAAAAGTTTTTGAGTTGGGCCGAGGTGAGGCCGAAGAATTTGTTGCCGGAGATGTAATACCCAGCTATCTTTGTGCTGACTTCAGAGAGTGTAGCGTATCTCTGCCCGGCGTATTCGAAGCCCCGCTCTGTCTGGTAAACCGTGTAGGTGATCCCCTTGTAGAGCTTGCTGATGATGCGGGGGGCCTTGCGCGCAGTAGGGGGTGTCGGGGCCTCGCGTTCCTTGAATGCGCGGCTCTTGACCCGGAGAAGTGTATCGTCCGCCAGTTCCTCGGCTCGTTTCATCGCTCGCTCCGAGATACCGCCGCTTACCAGCGTATTGATGCGCCACTCCAGCCGTCTGCGGATAAAGTCCTTGCGGCGGGTGTAGCAATACCCTCCGAAGAGGGCTGCCCACAGTCTGGTGAGCTGTTGCGTGTCCATGGTGTAGAGCTCCCGGATTTTCTCGTCAGCTTCCTCTCGTGTCAATTCGGGAAGGGGGCCATTTCCGGGGGTATGATCTTCTTTGTGAGTGGGTGTCGCCTTCATTTGCTTTTCTATTAGCTTGTTTGGTTCAGGGGGCGCGGGAGCTATTTACAGTCCTTCTTCAGTGGCTGACTCCTTCTGCCGCGCTCGGTGTCTCTTGAGCTCCTCGCGAAGGTAACTAACCATCTCGTAATTCGTCTGCCGCCACTCAATCAACATCCAGTCTCTGATACTTTCGTGCTGCCGCTTCAGCGTCCTAGCCCTTTCCGAAACCGATATATTATCCTTCATGGTGTATTCGTAGAGCTTGTCCAGCACATTCTCCTTACGGTCCAACTCTTCAAATATGGCCCGGCATTCCTTGAATACCTCGTTCTTCTGCTTCTCGTATGCTTCATTCACGAAGCTGTTCAGGCATAACTCCTTAATCTCGTCGGCGGTGAAGTATCGCCATATTTGAGGCTGGATGAGTTCGGCAGCATCTGCATATTCGGCGGCTTCGTTGCGAGCCGCCCACCGCTTCTGAAAGTGCTTGTTCAGCTCCATTCGCAACATATCTATCTTTCTCGCTCTCTCGATCTTCTCTGCGTCATACATGCGCTCACCTTCCTCTTTTAAGGCCTCCAGCCGTGTCCGGGCTGCCTGTTGAGCCTCCTCGTTCTTGCTGTTCTCGGCAAGACTCCGGAGCTTTCTGATTCCGCTCCAGTTTTTTCTCCTCCTTTTGTATTGGGTTAGGGACCACCGGATGACCTCTGCCTTGCACTTCTCGTAGGCCGGGCTCACGAAGGTCAGCAGGTGTAATTCGACCTGTTCCTGTTGGCTGAAAAAGCGGTTGAGGATGCTGCGGTTGTTGGCGTCTGCTTTCATGCGTGCGTTGTCAATGTAGTTACTGATCATGGTCGTTATATGGGCTTGTTTCGCCTTTTACAGTATAACATAACTTGTAGATTAAATCAATGTTTTTTTTGCTTTTTTTTGCATTCTATTTTCGGTATTTCCTCCACCTGTCGCGTAGGCCGCCGAGTATCGTCGCTGACGAAAATGTGCTTGCGGATAATAGCTTCGGGGATGGGGTAACCGTCGCTCATGTTTGTTAGTATGAAGAATTATGTGCGCTTGCCTTGTAGGCTCCTCCCCGGAATACTGTTCTCGGTCCGGGGAGTCGAGCCCGGTGGGTCCGTTCATCCCTTTCTCTTCTTGACCGGCAGTCCGAAGAAGGTGTTGCCGGAAATCTTGTAGGGGCAGATGATCCAGCTAATGTGTGTGAGTGTCGGGTATGTAACCCCCCGATAACTGTAGGTGCCGTCTCTTTCAACGTACACTTGGTGCTCCTCTTTGTTGTACTTGCGAAGGAGGTAGGTGCCGGGTTCGGCTCGGTCAGTCTCAAGGATTGCGCGAGGCTCTGTCTCGCCCTTAGGAATGATTTGGCAAACTGCTTCCTTCTTGGTGTCCCGGAGTTTAGGTGTTGTTGGCTCCCTCATGGGCTCCTGTTCGGGCTCCTGTTTGGGCTCCTGTTTTGCGCGGCACTTCTTCAGTTTATCGCTTAGGTATGTGAAGGCCTCGATCCGGCACTCCTTGTCCTCGTCTCTGAGTCGGCCCAGCTCTCTTTCCTCCTCCTCCAAGCGTTGCCTTGCGCGCCGAATGGTTGTCTTGTTCTTGGAGGTTGCGACGGTGTGCTTCGTCTTGTCGATGCGTGTCTGAAGTTTGTCGAGGCGTTCATCGAGTCGCCGGAAGCTCTGGTAGACCTCAGCCTTGCACTCCTCGTAGGCCGGGCTGACGGGGTGTGCCAGCTCCAGCTCGTTGATTTCCTCCTCGCTGAATCGCCGGAGAAGGATGTGAGTGTGATCGGGGTTCTCGGTACTGAATTCGTATTTGCTGTTCTTCTTGCTCATGTTGGTTATAGATGGGGTGTTTTGTCCCTTTTCAAGTATACCATAACTTGTGAGGATTTTCAATGTTTTTTTTGCTTTTTCTTTGCCTCTTCCGGAGGCTTTTTGTTGTATATCTTTCCTGCGGCGAAGATCGTTGATATAGCCGATGACGGACTTCGCTCCCTTGAGGTAGACAGTCACGGCCAGTAGAATATCACCGGCCATGATTGCCCAGTAGCGTCCGTACCGAGCGACACCCAATGTTACATCTTCGTTTGAGTTCGGTATCGGCCATGTTTTTTTCATTGTTTTCATGGTATATAATCAGGTCTCATTCGTTCCTTTTAACAGTATACCATAAATCCAACAATAATCAATGTTTTTTTTGCTCTTTATTTTCAGCCGTTCAGCTCCTTCTCCTGCAGAGCAAGAATCCTGTCAACGGCAATCGCTAGCATGTCGATGACAGCATTTTCCCACGGCTCCTTTCCGGAGGTCACGGAGGGGAGTGCAACCTTGCGAGGTCTACCGCGTCCGCGCTTCTTCTCCGTAACCGATTTGTTTATATAATTTGTCGTCATGACTGTCACCCTTCCCGGAACCTCTCGTTTCGGCGGGACGGGTCCTTTTGAAACCCGCCCCGCTTTTCTCAACCTCTTCAGCCGCCTATGGATTTCACCCAGTTGACGAAGTCCGGTGTGTTTCGACCGGCGTTACGGAGCACGGGGACGACCACCGAATTGCGACCGAATTTTTCCTTCTTGGTGGTGAGCTCCCATTTCCCGAACACGAGACCATCCCGCAGGCTGAACCGGGCAGCGGTCAGAATGTTCTTGCCGGCGCGGTTGTATGCCACTCCTCGCAGGGTCCAGATAGCCAGCCCGTAGGCATGCCCATTGTAGTCCAGAGGCAGAGCGTAGTCCGCGAATCCCTCGGGTGCAGCAAAGATCACCTGCACATGCAGCACGGGATTGTATGAGGGGCGGACGTTGCCCTCCCATTCAATGGTTCCTCCCGCCTGCTTAACCTCGGCAAGGGTGTCGAAGACACGGGGCTTCTCCTCGGAGTCGAATGGCAGGTTCTCCACGAACTGTTTTCGGGCCGTGAGGATGGTCAACTCCAGCGGTGTGGGCAGCTCCACCTCCTTGTTCAGCACGACGGCACCGGCGTTGAACATTTCGGCCATCTGACCCACGTTCTGAACAATGTTGAGGCGCGGGATGATGATGTCCTCGGTGTCGACTTCACCCACGATGCCGGTTCCCCCCGAGCCGCTGCTCAGGGCTGTAGCGTTGGTCGGGGCGGCAGGGGCAGTCGCGATGGTGTCCTCGATCTGCACGTTGTTGATTGAATATGGCTTGATTCTCATTCCATTTATTCTCCTTTCTTGGTTTGGGTTTTGGTTTGGAGGCGCTTCAAGTATTGACTCGGAGCACCAGTGGTGAGGATGCCCTCTTCCGCAAGGCGCGAAAGGAGTTCATCCTTGATCTTCGCCTTCTGCCCTTTCGGGGCTTTGGCAGAAGCGGCTTCGGTGAGCGCATCAAGGCTCACGGTTCCGCAGCAGCGGATAAAGGTTGCGGCATCCAGACCGGAAGCGGCGTAGGCAGCTGCGGCATCCGTGACGGAGCGTCTTCCGGCACGGGTCATAAGTTTATAGCCCGGGACATCCGTACCTTCCTTCGCCATGAGCAGGGCGTGGTAGGTAACGCTTTCTACCCACTCCTTGAGCACCTTGGCGCAGGTCAGGCACCGCGACATTAGCTCCGGTGATGTGATGCGAGAAGGGTGGAGCTCATCCTCCGGAGTGAGGGCCAGAGACGTATCCTCAGCGTAGCGGGCGGCGATTGGCAGGGCAATTCGGCGCAGAGCCGTGCAGGTGGCTTGTTTGCGGCAGTAGCAGCAGGCAAGACTCGGGTGCTCCTCCTTGTTGCGGGCGTTGGCTCTGCGAATGATGGTCTCCACTCGGAGTTGCATGGCGGGCATGTCCTGTTCCCTCACATAGGTGTGGGTGGAGATGAGTTCGGCACGAGGCTGAACAAAGTGCAGGGTGAGGCGGCGCAGCTCCGGGAATCTTTCAAAGGTTCCGAGGCAGTAGGCGCAGCCTTGAGCGTTGGTAGCTGCGGGTTCAACGTGACCTCGCCCGAATTTGTAGTCGATGAGGATACCCTCGTCACCCGCGATGGCCACGAAGTCCGCTGTGCCTCGAGTGAGCCCATTGCAGATGGTCAGAGGGAGCTCTCGGTATTGATGTACCTTGGTAGTCAGGGTTGAGAGTCTCTCCAACTCTCCGTCTCGGAAATCCCTGCACAAGCCGCAGATGAAGGATTGCTCTTCGGTAAGTCCATCGTAGATGTCGGTCTCTAGGGCTTCGTGAAGCATGGTCCCTTCATCTGCTGCGGCATTGCTTCCGGGTCTCCCGGAGAAGGCCGGGCATTGCTCCTTGTACCCCAAGGAGGATGGGGAGTGCTTGGCGTGCGCTCGCTTTCCTGTCGTTGCGTTGTTTTGATTCATGGTGAGCTATTGTGGTGTCATCGGTTGCAGAGGAAAGTCGGTTGCACATCCCCATCATTGAGGAGGTCAAGGTTAGCTAGTTTGGCTGCACAGAGCTCCGCCGTATGCTCCTCCACCGTGCCGGCAGCGAAACAGATTTTCTGTACGCAGGCTGCTCCGCCTGCTCGATGGACACGCCCCAAGGCCTGTCGGAGATCCGAAGCCGAATAAGTGGGAGAGATGATGGAGAGGCGCGGACGTTTGCCCATCGGATCATGCAGGCTGACTCCCACCCCGCCGGCACTGATGTTACAGATCACGGTCGTGATCTCGTTCCTCTGAAAACGCTTGATGATCTTTTCGCGGTCTTGCGGGTCTTGGCCGCCACAAATGATGTTCGGACAGTCCAGTGCTTTGGATAGGGCACATATCGTCTCCGTGAAGTTGACCAGCAGCACCACGCTCATACCCTCTTCCAGAGCACTCCGGGCCATGTCCGCCATGGCATCCACCTTGTACATCTCGATTGCTTGGCGCGAGCGGGTGAGAAGGGTGAGCTTGTTGGCACGCTTGGCTTGCATCTCGTGGGCGAGTCGGCGGAGGCTTTCGTGGTCCTCCGTGGCTTCCGCTACCTTGAGCTCTCGGGCCATTCGGTCGTACTCCTTTTGGATTTCCACAGCCTTTCCGGTTTCAATGACAGCGGCACTGATGAGAGCCACGGGAAAATCGTGAATGTCTGCTACTCGAAGCCGACTGCCGAGCTTTGGGAAGATTTGGGAGTGGATGCGGCGCAGGTAGCGGCTGCCTCCTCGGAACTCCGGTCCATAATAGCCCTGCGTTACTCCGTTAGCGTAGGCCCAGGAGTAGAAGTTGCTCAGGTAGTGGAGTCCGAGGGCATATCCCAAGGCTTTCATCTCCAAAGGGTTCGTAGCAGCCGTTGCGGAGCATAACAGAAGGCGCAGGTTGCGCCGGCGGGCTGAAATCAGGAGGGCAGAGTTGAGACTCTTCAGGCTCTTGCACTTTTGGCATTCATCGAAGATGATGAGTGTGTCCCCCGGTACATTCCAGAAGTAGGGGAAGGTGGGGTTGTTGGAGAGTTTGCGGCATTCGCTCAAGCTACCTTTGCGGATGAGCTCGTAGTTGGTAACAAGAAGAAGGTTCACCCCGAAGCCCTCCGCGACTTGTTTCCAACTCGGGATAGTGGCTTTCGTGGTGACAACAACGACCGGAGCTCCAATGGCTTTTGCCACGGCGCAGGCCACATAGGTTTTACCGCAGCCCGGCTCGCTGGCGTCCAAGGCTACACGGTGCTTCTTGAGAGCGCGTTCGATGCTCTGTGCGTGAACCTGCTGGAATGGTAATAACTTCAGTTGATTAGACATGACGTTTCGTTTCTGATTTGTTTGCGGGACTTATTCGCCCCTTCACCTATACTGCTTGAGTCAAAATTCAAAATCCGCCCTCTTTTCTCAGCGGTGAGAGAATTTTTTTTATCTGCTCTCGCAGAGATCGTCCTTTTTTCTCACTGATACCGACCTCTCGAGCACTCTTCACCAGATTACCTTCTGTTGCTATCAGCTGATCTAGGAAAGCTGCGGTCAACGAATCGAGAGTGTTCCGAAGGCTCAAGATCTCACCGAGAACATCCGCATAGAAGATTGAGTCATACCCATTCTCGTTATCCATCTCGTGAAGTCCGGATGTATCGAGTTCGACGGATTTGCGGGAGACCATCTCTCGAGAGCATTTGCGACGTCGTAGGTATTCATCTACGGAGTGTTCCGTTTCCTTGTAGAGAAAACGCTCCACGTTCCACCCACCTTCACGAGGCTTGTATCTGGAGACGATTCGGGTACAGAGGTAAGTAAAATGCTCGTTGGCTTCTTCTTGCTCGGAGGCCTCCAGAGAGAATCCAATGGAAAAAGCTTTGTGTTTGAGAGCATTTACAAGTTTGGTGGCTCGATTCGTAATGATGGTGACGACTTGAGGATTGCAAGGATGATAGGTACACATATCACCCTTACTCCCCTGTTTTTCCCTTTTGTGTTTTTATCTCAACCCATAAAGCATTGAGTATCAACGACTTAGGAGCAAAGGGGATTGTAAACTCGATCCCTTTTGCTGCAAAAGGAATTTAACGATGAGAGCTTCTTTGCGAGCAAAAGGGATTATGAATATACGACCCTCTTTGTTAACAAAAAGAAGCGTAACGATGCGCCCTGTAACGCAACGAAACTTAAAGACCCACCCGCAGAATAGAAAGGAGTAGCATGGCTGCTGAAATTCAACAGCAGACACTGCTACTCCCTAAATTGCCAAAAAACGGCTGCTTCCTTGAATTAATTTATGCTGTGATAGGAAAGCCTCAAAATAGTTTCGGATCTCGTCTAGTAAATTCCGGCTCATCGTTGCGAATATGAAATAGCCGATGCACTTGGACGGACTTGTTTCCTTTTCTCGAAGTCTTAAAAAGGCACTTCCCTTCTAGGTTCGGGAACAATGATTTTAGATGTTTCGTAAGTTTTTTACGCGCATCCTTAACATAAGGATTTCGTTTCAACTCGTCTTCCGGGAGACATGAAGAATCCGGGTATCGTGCCATAAGACGCAGGTATTTCAGAGCTGGTAATTCGCGACCTTCCTTAGCATACCAAAATTCCTTAACATCTTGATAGAATTCCTTTCTAAGAAGAGTAAGCCTATTTAATGGTGTTCGCTGATAATAGCTTATATATTGCTGTGAGATAATAATCTCGATATCCTCCCAAGAGACATCCTGTGAAAGGCTCGGACATAGTTTAGATGGCATCTGCTGTTCTACCAGTCTTTCCAAAGAATAGCCTTTATTGAGGACAAAGCCATTAGTAGAAGGACTCATGATGGTAAATAAAGCAAACGCTTTACAATCATAATTTATAAGGGTTTCCAAGTTAGCCTGACTGGCCCACCTTTCTCCAATAATTATCATGATTACCCTGCCGCTGGGAACTTCTTTTCTTATGGCTTCAATACAATCTTTTACCTCTAGCCAGGTAAAGACAAAAGCAAAGAAAATCGGTAGAGGAAGGGGTGTAAGTTTTATCAGCTTGTCAGCAATGAGAGGGTTGTTGGCTAGTTTTCTATTATCTATGCCTACTGCGCGGGCTACAGCCTTTGCCAGTTCTCGGAAGTTGATGGTGTGGCACTGCAAATTGTCCCGGGAGATTTCCCTAGGAGCCGGTTCATTCTGGGATACGAGAAAAAAACGCCTTTTGTCAGGTTGGCCGGGGGAGCCATCATAGCGATACCCGGGATCATCTTCCGGCGGCATGGCCATAACCTCCATCATGCCTAATGAGAGATCAGAAGGGTCGACGGGATATTCCCATGAGAGACCTGTCCTTCTTCCTGCGGGCAGCCATGAACCCATGTTGAAGTTCTCACCTATGCAAGCACACGCCCAATCCGGAATTTCCAGGCTCTCAAAATTGAGCAGAATATCCTTGATTTTGCTGTAATTAGTACTCATCCTCTGCTAGATTTTCGGGCTAAACAGCATGTCAAATCCTCGCTTTGCAAGATAATCGTCGATCAATTCATATCTCTCGTCATTCAAACTCAATGATGACGTGTCGGATGCTACACTCACATGTGTTGAAGGCTTGTCCTCGAATTCAAAAGAGAAAAAGGCGCGCAGAACTTGAAACCTCGGAGGAATCCCGCCATTGACTTTGATATACTCGGATTCGGAGACACTGATTTTAAGATCCCCTGTGAAGCCAATAGTAATTACCTCTTTGGCGCGTTTGACCCGGTTTGGACGAGGAGCCTGTAATGCAAGTTTGTATATGGTAACTTTTTCTATTCCCGGGATATCATCGCATGACTCTAAATCCTCTATAGAGTGCCTCTTGAACGGCTCGAGAGTATACCTATTCCCCATTTTCCATGGACTGACACCAAACAGAGCCTCGCCGAAATAAGCAGCATAGTTTCGGCTAAGCCACTTCATTTTATTGGTTGAATCCAAATTGATGTATAAGCACTTATTCCTATTGAGGTATACAACGATGTCCCTCTTGCCTTTGTATGCCGTGTGGGGGACCATGGCTTGTTTTTCCTCATCCACCTCACTTTCCGTCTCTCGGTAGGCTCCTCTATCGATAGTAAACCAGAAATCATCCCCTATGTGCTCGCTTTCAATCTGACACATATTAGTCATTTCCTTGCCTTCAAACAGCAGAGATAATTTTGTCTTCAGCTCCTGAAGATTCTTGTCTCTTTCCTCTTGAGTAAGAAGGGGAAATGTCAGGGCGTTCTTGTCCGGAGTGAAGACTTGGTAGGTCTTATCTTCCTCCAGATCGACTACTTTGCATACCTGTTTTAACAATAAAATGTGCCCCGCCACTAAATGGAGGATTGCTAATTCAACCACACTCTTCACCGGACTGTCTACCGTGAGATGCTGCTCGGCGGCGTAGGATCTCAAATAATCCTCTGCCTTTGTATCGCAGCACGTTCGTAAGGTTTGCAGACAGTCGATGGCTTCTGACAGTTCGGCTGTTCCACACTCATTCTGGAGAAAGACCTTTGTCATATTAACTTTAAATCGATTTGTGTAGGTCTCTCTTGGCTCCCTTGGAGTCACCGGCATTCGAGTTACCATCTTCCGAAGGTAATCCTCGAGAGCTGCCAGGTAAGTTGAGTCAACATTCTGAGTCAATTTCCTGCAAATAAACGTTGATAAATCTTTCCCCATGAAATTTTGACTTTTGTCCTCTTGAGCCTATGCTATCACTTTTTCTTCACAATAGAAAGGAAAAAAGAGTTTTTTGGGCGGATTTTCAATTTTGACGCAAGCAGTTACATGATGAAGGCACAACCGTTTACCTTATTCCCTTTATTATGAAGGACAACATGACCACCACCAAGACAGGACCGATGAGCACGCGAACGACTGCGGAGATCATCGGGCAGCTCAGTGAACACCGAAAACAGCTGGAAGGCTGGAAACTCGTTGTGGGGCTATACTCCGAGCGGAGGAGCACGGAGGAGGACCTGATACACGCCTATGCTGTTGAAGCATGCGAGCTGATGCAGCGAGCAATGCGGATGCTCTTTGAGCTCGGAGCCGCGAGCATTATGCAACAGCGGAGCAGTTGCGAACACCTGCGCCGCTGCATTGCGGAGCATGACGAACGAGCCGTAGTGCTCGCGAAACTATGTCGGCAGGTGCTCGGGAACGATGGTAAGTTTCGGGAAATGGCGGGGCTATAAGAGAGAGGCGATTTTTTTGACCATGATCGACAGACAACGAAGAAGAAAGGACGGGCTGGCATACCGGGGCGAGCGAGTCTACAAGTGGCTGCGAGAGACGCCCTTTCAGTCGATGGCGCGAGCTCTGCGAGAAGCCCGCGAAAATTCCGAACGCTACAAGGCAGAAGCAGAGCAGGCGAAAGCGATGCGGATGCTTGAGTGCGGGTCGGCGCGACCGGTTCACGACCATACGGATTATAAATGGGTATAATCCGCAACCCAAGAGGAAACATGAGAAAGCAAAAGAAACAGACAGTATTCCCGAAGGAGCAACTCTCCGTTCGGGGGAACATCGAGGAGTTTCGGCTCCCTGACACACCGCTTGGACGGCTGGTGGCGAGCTTCCACTTGGTGTGGGGCTATGTGATGTTCGAAGGGAAGCACATATTGCAACCCTGCATCTATGCTCCCGGACTGGTGGATTATCCCGGATTTATTCCGGCGAGTGTAGAACAAGTTTACGGAAAGTAATGAAACAAGAAAACAAAGACAGACAGCCGAAGTGCGCGATCTATTCGGTTGAGGACATGGCATCCGAAGTCTCCAACTGGGGACAAGCGGTGAATGACGAAGAAGTATTGTGCTGGCTGCGCCTGAAAGGGTATCTGCTGGCTCAACCCGGGCCGGAATACAACTACCCGACAGAGCCGTGCGTTTACCTCGGCCTGATGGTGCAGGAACGCAGCTACCGCAACCTGGCGGGCGGGCGCACCATCATTGAACTTCGCCCTTGCTTCACGGAAAAGGGGCATGACTTTCTTCTGCCACGATTGGTGGACTACTTTGTCCACAGTCGCGACAGGCAAAAACAAACAATAAAAAACAATGGACCAGAAACCAAGTAAAAACAAGGAGGAAAGTGCCGAACGCACGAATTCAGCCAAGCTCGTGGACAACATCATGTCCTTCATCGCGACGGTATGTTTCGCGGTTGGAGTCTTCATCCTTAAGGTGGTATCCCCTTCTCGACACCGAGTAGTCCTTTCTTGGTCAGACTAACGGGGCTGAATGTATTGTTGCATTTTCTATCGTCTGTGTCAAGCCTT
>SFJA01000124.1 GCA_004556005.1 Bacteroidales bacterium
AATCAATAAACATTTACAATAATGACCACACAAAAGAAACTGATGACCAACTGGCGCTGGTGGCTCTGCTCGCTGCTCTTCGTTGCAACGACGGTGAACTACCTCGACCGGCAGGTGCTTTCGCTCACCTACGAAGAATTTATCAAACCCGAATTCCACTGGACCGACGCTCACTACGGCACGATAACGTCCTTCTTCTCAATCTTTTACGCCATCGCCTGTCTGTTCGCCGGCAAGTTCGTTGACTGGATGGGGACCAAGAAGGGCTATCTCATCGCCATCGGAGTATGGTCTGCGGGCGCCTGTATGCACGCCGCCTGCGGATGGGCTACCAGTCTGATTACCGGTCAGGATGTCATCGCTCTGAGAGGAGTCGAAGTCGCTTCCAACGTCGCGCTCGCAATCTCGACGACCTCGGTATATCTGTTCCTGCTGTGCAGGGGAATTCTCGCGCTCGGCGAGGCGGGAAACTTCCCTGCCGCAATCAAGGTCACTGCCGAATACTTCCCTAAGAAGGACCGCGCTTTCGCTACCTCGATTTTCAATGCCGGTGCATCCGTAGGCGCACTTGCAGCACCTCTGGCCATACCGCCGCTCGCAAGCGCACTCGGATGGGAATGGGCATTCATCATCATAGGTGCGCTCGGTTTCATCTGGATGTTCTTCTGGCAGTTTATGTACGACAAGCCGGAAAACAGCAAGCACGTCAACGCTGCCGAACTTGAATACATACATCAGGATGACGCCGCAGAGGCCGCCGAAAAGGCTGCAGCTGCCGAAGCCGCCAAGAGCGAGCCGTCCATCTCCCTCGCCAAGAGCTTCACTTACCGCCAGACCTGGGCATTTATCGTAGGCAAATTCTTCACTGACGGTGTATGGTGGTTCTTCCTCTTCTGGGCGCCTTCGTATTTCAGCAACCAGTTCAATGCCCCTGCTACCAGCTTCCTCGGCCAGGCGCTTATCTTCACCCTGTATGCAATCGTGACAGTCGTTTCAATCGGCGGTGGATACCTGCCAAAGATATTTGTGGAGAAAAAGGGTATGGACCCTTACGCAGGAAGGATGAGAGCCATGCTCATCTTTGCATTCTTCCCTCTCTGCGCCTTGCTTGCACAGCCTCTCGGTGTGCATTTCAACAGTCCTTGGTGGCCGGCCGTGCTCATCGGACTTGCAGCTGCAGGACATCAGGCTTGGAGTGCCAATCTCTTCTCGACCATCGGTGACATGTTCCCGAAGAGCACCATCGCAACCATTACCGGTATCGGAGCAATGGCAGGCGGTGTGGGCTCGATGATCATCCAGAAGGTAGCAGGAAACCTCTTCACCTTTGCAGAGGCACAGGGTGCCGCATTCAGCTTCCTCGGATTTGAAGGCAAACCGGCAGGATACTTCATCGTATTTTGCTTCTGCGGCATAGCCTATCTGCTTGCATGGTGCATTATGAAGGCCCTTGTACCTGTATATAAACCTATAAATAAATAAATGTTCAAACAATTTTCTTTTTTCGCCATTGCGGCAATGCTTTTCCTGTGCGGTTCAAACCTGACTGCACAGGAAAAATATTTAGAGGGCAAGACACTTTGGACCCTTTTTGACAGTCTCGGGGACACCAATGACTGGCAGAGGACATTCTGCGAGCTGAGCGGATGCAACTTTTATCCTGAACTCAACAGAAAGAACCTCTCCTACGGCGGCACCAGTACGGCTGCGGATGTCATGAACGGCACTCTTGGAAGGGCCAAAATGCTCGTTGCCCTGAAGGACAGCTATCCGATCGATATCATAATGATATCCAACACCAACGACCTGAATTTCACGGACCCGGTGACCGGGCTGGACGGAAGTCCGGATGATGAGCCGTGGATGCAGGGAAGCAAGCGCACTGCCTGCAGCGGCATCTTCGCGTCAAGAGAAGAGGCGGAAAAGTATTGCAGGAAGAACCTGCGCAGGATATTGCGGGAAACCCCTCAGGAGTTCAGGGAGGCTGGAAATATGTATGTATTTCCTTACTACGACGCAAGCAGCAACAATGGCAACCATATTCGAGTCCTGAGCCCTTCCGAGAAAGGCGGCAAGGTCTGCTTCCGGATGGGAAGGAACAAAAGGATTCTTTCGATTCCGGCGGGTATGGGTCTGGAGCAGACGAGAAACTGGCTTGCTTCGCAGTTCTACGGATCGGGCTGGACTGCAGTCGATAACGGGGATGACAGCTATAGCATTTCTTATTATATTGAAAAGAATCATACCGTAGGATTTGATCCTATGGATTCAGGGCTGGAGCTTGAGATTACGGAGTCCCCTACCGTGAGGGAATATGTGACTTACTTTATAGGCAAGGATGCTTCGTCTTGGCGTAAGATGAAGTGCTGGACAGACAAGATTTCCATATGGTCCTGCTACAAGGGGCTTATGGAGTATCTAACTGAGAATCTGCCAGATGCGAAGATTTACTGGTTTATGCCATCATACTGCAACTTCGATTTTGATGCGCCGGGAGTTGCAAATCCTGACGGAAGTTTCAACGAAGAGGAAGTGCGCAAGCAGCCTATGCAGAGCAAATGGATCAAACTCTCCGAAGCCCAGCGCAAACTCGCCGAAATGTACGGGGCGGGCGTTCTGGAAGTTGAAGCAAAGTGCGGCATAGGGCCTCACAACTTCAGGGAATATTTCGACTCCCGCAATCCTCATCCGAAAATGGCGGGATATGAGCGCTGGGGCTGGACTGATGCGCTGAACAGAGTATGCCATTCCATCGAGAGCCGAGCGAGTGCACTTCTACTGTAGGGCACTCGCTCGGTACTTTTGATACCACCTGCGCGCAATGCCTGGCAGCCGGTAACGGCAAAGTAACAGTCAATGACAGCAAGTGACAGTCAGTGACGCGTCACTAGACGAAAGTGGCAGCAACTTCGCAATAGTTGCTGCCACTTCGCTATTATTGGATGTCACACGTGGTTCGTCGGATGCTTACTGCTCCGCTTTGCAAAACTCCCTCTTAAATCGAGTAGGAGGAAAACAAAGGATTCTTGGAGTTTTCCTCCTATTACCTTTGTTTC
>SFJA01000043.1 GCA_004556005.1 Bacteroidales bacterium
CATCGACATCTCGAACGGCACTCTCGCCAACGGCGCCCGACTCTACAACGAAGCGCTGGTCTGCAGCATCAGTTATATCTTCTAGGCAACTGAAAATCTTTATTCCAAGATAAGCAAACTCGAGTGGCAACCGAGCATTGCGACAAGGTTGCCGCAGGCGTAGATCCCGGCCTCTCGCTCTCCGGAAAATCATCTGGCCGCGGTCCACTCCAGACATCGCTCGAGGGCACATCCGCTCGCTCGATGGCACCGATTTGTGTCCATCGAGCGCTGCGAACCCCTCCAGACATCGCTCTAAGGCACATCCGCTCGCGCGATGATTAGCAGGAAGAACCCCGACCTGCCACACACGGCCCTCAGAGCCCGGTTGGTGCCCTGTCCCACGCTTTCCTGCAATTCATCTGGCATGGCAATCGCCATTCTAGGTGCCTCAAGGGCATCTTCGCCCGCGCGATGGCACCGATTTGTGTACATCGAGCGCCGCGAACCCCTCCAAACATCGCTCCAGGGCACATCCGCTCGCGCGATGGCACCAATTTGTGTCCATCGAGCACCGCGAACCCCTCCAGACATCGCTCCAGGGCACATCGGCTCTCGCGATGATTTGCCGGAAGCTCATCGACCTGCCACACAAGGCCCTCAGAGCCCGGTTGGTGCCCGGACCCTCACGTTCCTGCAATTCATCTGACACGGCAATCGCCATTCTAGGGGCCTCCAGGGCACATCCGCTCGCGCGATGGCACCGATTTGTGTCCATCGAGCACCGCGAACCCCTCCAGACATCGCTCCTTTCCTGCAATTCATCTGGCACGGCAATCGCCATTCTAGGGGCCTACAGGGCATATTCGCTCGCGCGATGGCACCGATTTGTGTCCATCGAGCGCCGCGAACCCCTCCAGACATCGCTCTAAGGCACATCGGCTCGCGCGATGATTTGCTGGAAAGCGTCACTTCGATTGGCGAAGCTGCATTCTACAATTGTCCAACAATAATATATGTGCCGTTAGGTTCAGAAGGGACTTATAAGAAAGGATGGTCGAAATACAGATCGCGTATCTTCGGCTATGACTATTCCGCCGCGGAGTAACGGCGTACGGGAAAATGCAAGGTGGCAGCAACATATCAAAAATTGCTGCCACTTGCTATTATCGGGTGTCAACGGTGCTTCGTCGGATGCTTACACATTGAAGGGGAAACTCGTGTTTGGCGGACGACAAGCCTTCCCCTGACGATCCTCGTCGCTATCTGGTACCGAATTCTTTGGTCCAGCCATTGTAGCCGGTACCAAGTTCGATAACCTTATACTTCGAGGCAAGAAGATTTGCAGCCTTCTTGCTCCTGTTGCCGCTACGACAGTAAAGGGCCACTGTCTTTCCTTCCGGAATCCGGGAGATGGATTTCTTCACAAAATCACTTTCCAGAACGTCAATATTCAGTGCTCCCTCGATGTGGCCCGCTTTGAACTCCTCGGCGGTTCTGACATCAAGTACGACAACGGCAGTGTCAGCAATCACCTTGGCAAATGCCTTAGCATCAACGGTTTTGAACCCAGCTGTCTGGGCATTGCAGCTCATCAGGCCGAAAAGCATGCCTAGAATCCCCATAATGAATATCTTTTTCATTCGCTTGTGATTATTATTCTATTCTTCGGAAGAGAATCTGATGCAGTTTATTTCTAATGACAGAATTCTGTCGGTATCAGCGAGGATACTCTGTATTACCGGCATCCAGGTGTTCGAGGACCTGATGCAGGTAGATTCCGGCTTCGCGCCGGGCTTCCGGAAGGTCGTGCAGCGCCCAATTGCCGCAGTCCTTCGGGGCAGCGCCGGGAATCTGGCCTTCGAACGACTCGACAAAAGCGAACGTTCTGCGCATCAGATCAGCGATGTCCATAGGCTCAAGGTCTCCCTTCATCAGAAGGTAATTACCTGTAAGACAGCCCATTGGGCCCCAATAGATTATCTTGTCAGACCACTCCGGGTCATTGCGCAGATAAGTTGCGGCGAGATGTTCTATGGTGTGGATAGCAGCCTGACCGAGGACAGGTTCGCGGTTAGGTTCCTTCATCCTTATATCGAAGGTAGTGACTGTTTCTCCGCCCACGATGTCCTTGCGGGACACATAGATTCCTCGTTTGAGACGTAGATGATCTATCGTAAAACTCGGGATGGTTTTCATAAGATGTCTATCAGTTGTTTAAGGTACTCGAATGAGCGGGAGGTGATGGTCTTCCAGAAATTGCTGTAACTTTCCTTCTGCTCTTCCTTTGTGCGCATGGTGTCGCTGATAACGCGCAGACTCAGGAAAGGTATGCCGTAATGGGCGCAGGTCTGGGCAATTGCGGCGGACTCCATATCGCAGGCAAGTCCTTCGGGATAGATGGAAAGCACCTTGTCGGCCTCTTCAGGACTTGTCAGGAACTGGTCTCCCGTGCAGATAAGACCGAAATGTACGCCCATAGGGCGGTCAGAAGCAATCGACGCGGCCTTTTCAAGCAGTGAAGCAGACGAAGGAAAGAGACGGTCCTCCCCCATCACCTGTCCCTGAAGCCAGCCTTCACCGCACCATACGTCGTGATATGCAGATGCGCTTGCGACCACAACGTCTCCCTGACGGACATTCTCGCCTATGCCTCCGGCAACGCCCGAACTGATTATGCAGTCCGGGCGTGAGCTGAGTATCATTTCGGTAGCGGCTCTTGCGGCATTTGCCTTGCCGACTCCGGATCTTGCGACCTCTTCGATGCCGCACAGGCGCAAGGCATCAAATTCGGAGTCCATCGCTACGATAATACCGGGGCGCATCTAGACGGTAAGGATTTCCTTTTCCTTTGCTGAGATGAGCTCGTCAATCTTCTTGACAAACTTGTCGGTCAGCTTCTGAACCTCGGCCTCTCCCTCTTTCTGGGTATCCTCAGGCATTCCCTCGTTTTTCTGAGCCTTTTTGTAGAATTCTACGGCATCACGACGGGCATTGCGGATGACAATCTTGGAGTTTTCTCCGCTTGCCTTGGCCTTCTTGATGAGTTCACGGCGGCGCTCCTCGGTCAATGCAGGAACGGTGCAGCGTATGGTCTCACCGTTGTTGGACGGGGTAAGTCCGAGGTTAGCATCAAGTATGGCCTTTTCGATTTTGGCAATCATACTTCTCTCCCAAGGCGTGATGGTGAGCGTCTTGACGTCGCTGGCAGCAATTGCCGCAACCTGATGGAGAGGTGTAGGAGTTCCGTAATAGTCAACGGTCACTCCGTTGAACACGGCAGGATTGGCCTTGCCGATACGGTATGTCTTGAGATCCTCCTCAAGGAATGCGAAAGCATCGTTCATCTTGGCCTCTGCAGATGAAAGGATTTCTTTGGCTCTGTCTGTAAGCATATTGATTATTTTGAATGGTTAAGCGTGAACAAGCGTGCCTACGGGCTCTCCCGCAAGCAGACGGGCAAGGTTGCCGTCCTTTTCGATATCAAATACTATAATCGGAACGGGACCCTGCTCGCACAATGCGAATGCGGTTGCGTCCATCACCTTGAGGTGGTCGGCAAGCGCCTTGGAGAAGGTAAGTTCCTCGTAGCGGACCGCACTTGGATCCTTGTAAGGGTCAGCCGTATAGACCCCGTCAACCCTGGTTCCCTTGAGCAGAGCCTCGGCACCTATCTCAAGCGCCCTGAGAGCAGCTCCGGAGTCGGTGGTGAAGAAAGGATTGCCGGTTCCTCCGGCGATGAATGCGACACCGCCTTCCTCCAGGACCTTGATTGCCGCCTCACGGGTATAATAGCGGGCGATAGGCTCCATTGGAGTTGCGGTAAAGACTTCTGCCCTGATACCCTGGTCGCGTATGGCCATTGCAAGTCCTATGGAGTTGATAACGGTTGCGAGCATACCCATACGGTCGCCCGTAACCCTTTCAAATCCCTTTCCAACACCCTGCAGGCCGCGGAAGATGTTTCCTCCGCCGTTTACCACGGCAATCTGATGGCCGGCACGCACGGCGGAAACTATCTCTTCCGCGTAACGCACGAGGCTCTTTTCATCAATTCCCTTGCGGGCTTCCCCGCCGAGACTTTCACCGCTCAATTTGAGCAAAACTCTCTTATATTTCATAATGGAATAACTTGACTTGTTTATTACGGAAACAAAAATATCGGAAAATTATGAAACTTGCAAGATTCGGGTTATATTTGCAGTCTTGAAACGAATCTAATACCGAACACAAATGTTTATATTCAATTCATCAATCGGCAAGAAGTTCATCCAGGCAGTGTCTGGTGCATTCCTCATCATCTTCCTGCTTCTTCACGTCACCATCAATTTCTTCTCCGTCATCGATACTTTCACCGGCAAGTGGGGTGTGGTAGCCGCTGACGAAAAATTGTTCAGCGCCGGAGACGGATTGTTCAAGCTCGGATGCGACTTTATGTCAACTCCGGTCATCAGCATCATGGTCCCTATCCTCGCATTGGGATTCCTCATCCACATCGCATACGGATGCTGGCTTACCGCCAAGAACATCAGCGCACGCGGTGGTTACAAGCGTTACGAAGTATCAAGCAAGGCCGCAACAGACTCTTGGTCAGCGCGCAATATGTTTGTGCTCGGCATTGTCATCCTCGGTATGATTGCATTCCACCTCACCCATTTCTGGGCAAAGATGCAGCTTCCAGAGATGTTTGGCGTAGGCAACTTCGAAAACAACCCTTACTGCCTTCTCGAGGCTACCTTCGGAAGATGGTGGGTGCTCCTTCTCTACATCATCTGGTTTGCAGCGGTATGGTTCCACCTCTGCCACGGATTCTGGAGCATGTTCCAGACAGTAGGCTGGGACGGCCAGACCTGGTTCAAGAGGGTCAAGGTGATCGGCATCATCGTTTCCAGCATCATCTGCCTCGCATTCGTCGCCGTTGCAGTAAATGCATTCCTGCAGGCCAACGGTCTTTGTTGCTGCTGCTAGAAAATTCTTCTACTTTACTGAATATTTGGTAAATAGATAAAAAAGCGTTATCTTTGCGACCCCTATTTTGTGTAGGGATCGCAATTTTTTATATTAACTATTTAAAGATCAAGACAGTGGACACACTTAGCTACAAAACAGTATCGCTGAACAAAGCGACTGTAGACAAGAAATGGGTGGTCATTGATGCGACTGATCTCGCCCTTGGTCGTCTTGCATCCCGCGTTGCACTTGTCCTCCGTGGCAAGAACAAGCCGGGTTACACTCCTCACGTTGATTGCGGTGACAACGTCATTGTAATAAACGCAGAGAAGGTTGCTCTCAGCGGCAAGAAGATGACCGATCGCGTGTACACCCGCTACACCGGATATCCGGGAGGACAGCGGTTCACCACGCCTGAAGAGATCCTCAGCAAGAAACCTACCGAGCTTGTCAGGAGAGCAGTAAAGGGTATGCTCCCTAAGACCCGCCTTGGCGCAGACATCCTCAACAACCTGTTCATCTACGCAGGTCCGGAGCATCCGCATCAGGCTCAGAACCCTAAGACTATTAAGTTGGACGAAATTTAAACAGAGCAAATGGAACAGACACACGCCCTTGGAAGACGTAAGGCAGCTGTAGCTCGCGTTTATCTCACAGCAGGAAAAGGCAACGTCGTTGTCAACGGACGCGCCCTCGAGAACTACTTCGCTCTCGACTCACTCCGTTACATCGTAAACCAGCCTTTTGCAGTAACTGCTACCGAAGGACAGTTTGACGTGAAGGTTACCGTCGTAGGCGGTGGCATAAAGGGTCAGGCTGAAGCTATCCGTCTCGGTATCGCACGCGCTCTCTGCGAGATCAACAGCGAAGCGAATCGTCCTGCTCTCAAGGCAGCCGGACTGCTTACCCGCGATGCTCGCGAGGTTGAGCGTAAGAAACCTGGCCAGCCTGGTGCACGCAGACGCTTCCAGTTCAGCAAGCGATAGAGCTATTGCAGTTTTACGGCACAGCCGTGGTTTGCAAACCCTCCCCTTTGTTTTGGAGAGTTGCCACGCTGCGGAAAACCATCGGGACCGCAAATGGCGCTACCCGACGGTTGATGTAAAGAGCCTGGAGGCAGGAGCCCCCGGGAGAGATCAAAAACAAGATTACAAACAAAACAATGTCTAGAACAAATTTCCAAGAATTGCTTGATGCAGGCGTTCACTTCGGACACCTTGCCCGCAAGTGGAATCCTAAAATGGCCCCGTTCATCTTCGACCAGAAGAACGGATTCCACATCATCGACCTGCACAAGTCCATCGTCAAGATTGACGAGGCTGCAGAAGAGCTCAAGGCACTCGCAAAGTCAGGCCGCAAGATTCTCTTCGTAGCAACCAAGAAGCAGGCTAAGGAGGTTGTATCGGAAAAGGCAACCGCAATCGGAATGCCTTCAGTTACCGAGCGTTGGGCAGGTGGTATGCTTACCAACTTCCCTACCATCCGCAAGGCCATCAAGAAAATGAGCACCATCGACAAGATGAAGGAGGACGGTACCTACGAGAAGCTCGCAAAGCGTGAGCGTCTCCAGATCGACCGCCTCAGGGCTAAGCTCGAAAAGAACCTCGGCTCAATCCGCGACATGAGCCGTCTCCCTTCAGCTATCTTCGTAGTTGATGTACAGAAGGAAGCTAACGCAGTAAAGGAAGCAAACCGTCTCAATATCCCGGTATTCGCAATGGTTGATACATGTTGCGATCCTACACCTGTTGATTATGTGATTCCGGCAAACGACGACGCTACCAAGTCCATCGAGTGCATCATGAACATCGTCTGCAAGGCCATCCAGGAAGGTCTCGAAGAGCGCAAGCTTGAGAAGGACAACAAGGAAGGCGCCGCAGAGGAAGGAGAGGCAAAGGTTCAGGCCAGCGGCAAGAAGATGCGTTCCCGCAAGGGAGGCAAGCCTACTGAGGACAAGGCAGAAGCTCCTGCAGCAGAATAAGTTCCATTTTTAAAAAGTTTATCAGAATATGGCTATCACAGCAGCAGACGTAATGAAATTGCGCAAGATGACCTCCGCCGGAATGATGGATTGCAAGAAGGCGCTTGAGGAGGCCGAGGGCGATTTCGACAAGGCCATCGGCATCATCCGCGAAAAGGGCAAGCTCGTAGCAGCCAAGAGAGCTGACCGCGAGACCTCAGAGGGTGCCGTAAAGGCACGCATCGCAGGTGGCAAGGGTATCCTCGTCGCTCTCGGATGCGAGACTGACTTCGTGTCACGCAACTCTGATTTCCAGAACCTTGCAGAAGCCATCGCTGACGTTGCGATTGCAAACTGCCCTGCAGACATCGAGGCTCTCAAGGCCTGCAAGATGGCTGACGGATACACCGTAGAAGAGGCCGTTGCAGCCCAGACCGGAAAGACCGGCGAGAAGCACACCCTCGCATTCTACACCCTCGTGGAGGCTCCTTTCGTTGCCGAATACATCCACAAGATCAACGGCAAGCTCGGCGCCCTCGTAGGATTCAACAAGGAGATTCCTGCAGACCTTGCAAAGGGTATCGTAATGCAGGTTGCTTCCATGAACCCTGTATCCATTTCCAAGGAAGACTGTCCTAAGGAGGCTGTAGAGAACGAACTCTCCGCTGCTATCCAGAAGACCAAGGACGAGCTCATCCAGAAGGCCGTTGACGCAGCTCTCAAGAAGGCCGGCATCAACCCTGCACACGTTGACAGCGAGGACCACATCGAGTCCAACACTGCCAAGGGATGGCTTACTCCGGAGCAGGCACAGCAGGCTCGCGAGATTATCAAGACCGTCGGTGAGGAGAAGGCAAAGAACCTTCCTGAGCAGATGATCCAGGGTATTGCAAACGGACGCCTTGCCAAGTTCTTCAAGGAGCAGACCCTCGAGGAGCAGGAGTACCAGATGGCTGATGACAAGAAGACCGTGAA
This sequence comes from Bacteroidales bacterium, assembly GCA_004556005.1. Taxonomy (GTDB): domain Bacteria; phylum Bacteroidota; class Bacteroidia; order Bacteroidales; family UBA932; genus Cryptobacteroides. The sequence continues at coordinate 7,865 of SFJA01000043.1, forward strand.
GGAGGCTCTTACCGCCGCAGATCCTGAGGCAAAGATCCTGAAGTTCGCTCGCTTCACCCTCTGCGACTAATCTGCAACTCTCGCCCGCCGGGCAGACAGAACAATACAACAGGATGACCGCAAGTTTCAGACTTCGCGGTCATCTTTTTTGTGACGCCACCACAGCCTGACCAAAAAGATAACTATATTTGCAGATATGAACTTAAAGTCTCTATTAAAAGATACCGCCATCTACGGATTGAGCAGCATAGTGGGCAGATTCCTCAACTACCTGCTTGTCCCTCTTTATACTTACAAGATTGCCGCCGAAAGCGGAGGATACGGAATTGTAACCAACCTGTACGCCTACACCGCATTTTTCCTCGCGCTCCTGACCTTCGGGATGGAAACCACCCTGTTCCGCTTCGCAAACAAGGAAGGAGAGGATGAACGCAAGGTTTACGGAACGGCCCTCAGGATGGTAGGCGGAGTATGTCTCGGCTTTCTGGTAATAGTATTTGCCCTTCTGGGGCCGATCAGTGGTGCAATGGGCTACGCAAGCCATCCGGAATATATTGGCTGTATGGCAGTTATCGTATCAATGGATGCCTTCCAGGCAATAATGTTCAGCAGACTCAGACAGCAGGGCAAGGCCGTCAAGTTTATGCTCCTGAAGTTCGCATTCATCATACCGAATGTTCTGCTGAACCTGTTCATATTCCTGGTAATGCCCCGTCTTTTCGGAAGCTTCCCGGCCCTTGAGCAAGCCTACGTTCACTTCGACTACGGAGTCGGGCTGATATTCTTTACCAACCTGCTCTGCACCACAGCCGTATTTGCAGGATTCGGAAAAGAGCTCAAGGGACTCTCGTACGGATTTGACAAGGCGGTAGCAGCAAGGATGTTCCGCTACACGATGCCGCTGCTGCTTCTTAGCCTGGTAGGCATACTCAATCAGGTTGCCGATAAGATTCTCTTCCCTTACCTTATGCCGGGAGAAGAAGGCAAGGTACAGCTGGGAATCTACGGAGCCTGCGTAAAGATTGCAATGATAATGTCCCTGCTCACACAGGCATTCAGGTACGCCTACGAGCCTATAGTGTTCAGCAGCAGCCGTGAACGCAACAGCCCCGAAACCCTCGCGGACGGAATGAAGTACTTCATCGTATTTGCCCTGCTTGCCTTCCTCGCGGTGATGTTTTACCTGCCGCTGCTGCGGCACCTGGTCCAGCCGGGTTACTGGGAAGGCCTGTCAGTCATCCCTATCGTGATGCTTGCCGAAATCTTTATGGGCATTTACTTCAACCTGTCCTTCTGGTACAAGCTCTCCGACCAGACCTGGTGGGGCGCCCTGATGAGCCTTAGCGGAGCAATCGTGATGATAGCAATCAATATCGCATTTGTACCACGCTACGGCTACACGGCCTGCGCCTGGGGCGGTTTTGCCGGCTACGGCACCGCGATGCTTATGAGCTATCTTATCGGCCGCAAGCGCTATCCGGTCCGCTACGACGCCCCGCTCATCCTGCGCTTCGTCCTGCTCGCCGCGCTGATCTACGCCGCTGTGATGCTTCCATCCAGGTTTATGGAAGAATTCTCCCCTGTAGGGACTGTCCTTGCGGGGACCCTCGCACTGGTTGCATACGCCGGCTACGCATATCTGAAACTGATTAGACGAAAACCAAATAACTAAGGAATATGAAAAGGAACAAAATTGGAATTGTACTGTGCGCGCTTGCGCTCGCTGCCATACTTCCGTCCTGCAAGAGTGCGGAAAAGAAGGCTCAGGAAGAGGCAGAAAGGATAGCACAGATGGAAAAGGCAGCAGCCGATTCCATAGCAAAAGCAACCGAGGAAGCCAACAAAAAGGCAGAAGCAAAACTTGGCGAGTTGTCGGAAACCCCTGTATTTGATGTCATTACGTCAGAAGGAACCATACGCATAAGACTTTATGCCGAAACTCCGAAACACAGGGACAACTTCTGCAAGCTCGCACTGAGCGGCTTTTACAACGGCACTCAGTTCCACAGGATAATCCGCGGATTTATGATCCAGGGCGGTGACCCGTACAGCAAGATCGACACCCTGCGGGACAAGTGGGGACAGGGCGGTCCGGGATATGAGATTCCGGCAGAATTCGTCCCTCAGCTGACGCACAAGAAGGGTGCTCTTGCGGCGGCGAGGCGCGGAGATACCGCCAATCCGCTGCGCGAGTCGAGCGGTTCGCAGTTCTATATCGTTCAGGACCCGGTAGCGTGCTCGCATCTGGACGGAGCCTATACGGTATTTGGAGAGACCTTGGAGGGGCTGAACATCATTGACAAAATCGCTTCAGTGAGTGTCGATGAGCGCGACCGCCCTTTAAAGCCTGTAAGGATAGTGAGCATCAAGTATGTACCAACAGAACCGTAAACAATTTGAAGAAAATCGCAAATAGATCAAGCCGTGAGGGGCACAGAATTTGCAATAAATCATATCGAATAGTTTTTTCATAGGTTAAATTTTAGGTTAGAATTGTGACGGTCCTCGCTGTGAAGCGCGGACCGTCTTTGATTTTAAAATCGCTTTTCGTAGATAGTGAACCGCCAGGTCATTCCGATATCGAAATTGTTGACCCTGTCGTGGTTGTCGCGGAAGAGCACGGCATGCAGACGCAGACGCTCGTCACCGAAAGGGAAGAATTCGACTCCGGCTCCTCCGTACAGGTAGTCGTGACCCGCCGGGAGCACAAGGTCATAGGAAAGTCCTTGAGAATCAACATTTTCGGCACTGTTCGACTCGTACCCTACCTTGGTGCAGAGATTCCATTTGCCTACGGTCCATATTGCTTTGCAGATAAAGCTGAAGTCAGAGAAGAGGAGTTGTTTCTGGTTCGCGGATGCCCGGTTGATAAGGTCTATATCAACGAAGAAGTTGTTGGCGTTGAACTTGTTGCCGAGAACGAGCCAATTCATTTTGCGGCCGTATATGTCTTCTACAAGGTTTGTGCTCCATATTGTCCGCCACCAGGAAGCGAATCCTCCGTTCCAGTAAATATTGTAAGAGTAGCGGTTCTGTGTACTGGGCGAAATAGGAGAAGGGACAAACTGAAAGCTTATCTCCTGTCCGGGAACCGGAGAATAGCCCACGGACGCGCCGAAAGCATAATACTGATTGAGACGGTTGCTGAATGCTCCGTAATAATATACGTCGATTGGGGCAGAATCTATCTCGTAGCCGCCAATCAGAATAGCCTGCTTGCCGGCCGTGAAGGACCATTTCGGAGTAGCTTGCCAGCGAAGATACAGAAAGTCGGTGGCATTGAAGGGATTAGCCTGGTCGATTCCCTTATTGAACCGCTGCCTGATGCGGAATGACAGATTGTCGGCGATTGAACCCTTGACGTGGAAATTGAAATAGTCGCCCTGAAAATGTGAATCATATTCACCCGCTTCGGTTTGCTGATGGAAGGTCATTCTTGTGTCCACCCAGATAGCTTCCACGCCGTGGCGCGCACGACGGGAACCGGGATTGTCATCGGCGCGGGCGGAAGACAGGTTCAGAAGGCCGGGCAGTATGATGCAGACAGCTATCAAAAAAAATTTCGGGTTTGTCATAATTCGTAAATTTTTACAAAGTTATAGCGATTTGCTAAATAGTTTGTACGCATTATTGATATTTTTGCGTTTATTAATTGAGTTTTCGGACGGGGGATGTACAATAGTGAACAGGAACTGGCAAAAGCGTGTGCGCGGGGCGATGGAGAAGCTCGCAGGCAGCTTTATGTCATATACTCACCCAAGATGTATTCTCTGTGCAGCCGCTATGCTGAGGAAAAGGACCTTGCTCGGGACCTGATGCACGATGCGTTTATCAAGGCTTATGACAAAATAGGTCGCTTCAGTTTCAGGGGAGAAGGATCGCTCGGAGCGTGGATGTCAAGCCTGACAATCAGGTTGTGCATCGACAATCTGCGGAAGAGGAAAAAGATGAAATTCATTGATATGGACGACGGAGTGGAACCGGTGGGTGAGCTTGAAAGTGAGGAAGTTACCGGAATTGCACCGGAAAAGGTCAGAGAACTGCTGATGCAGTTGCCTCCTTCGCAGAGAACGGTATTTAATCTGTATTTCATAGACAAGCTGCCGCACAAGGAAATTGCGAGACTGCTGGGGATAAAGGAAAAAACCTCGACTTCGATTCTATCAAAAGCGAGACTTAGGATGGAAGTGATTGTAAAACAATATTTAAGCAATAATGAATAAGGACTGGACGGACATAATAAGAGAATCTGCACTGGACGAAGATGTACGGCTTCCTCAGGATGATTTCGACATCCTACAGTCCAAGTATGCAGCTCACAGGCGTCGCAGAGCGAGAACGGGAGCATTGTGCCTCGGCTCGTTTGCTGCCGCCTGTCTGGGAATTGCCCTTGTGCTGCTGAGGCCGGGCATTGAAGTGACGCAGAAGCCGGTGGTGGCGCAGAAACTTACCTCAGACGCGTGCGAAAAGCAGGAGACTGGGAGAGAATTCATTGAGTTGCGGCAGCTTGAGGTGGCAGCAGGCAGCATTGAAGTGGCGGCAGGTGGCGCTGAGGTTACGGAAACTGCTGTAGTAATGGGCGATGCATCGACGACGGATGCGGCAGTGGTTACGGACGCCGCAGTGGCTAGGGACTCTGCAGCGAGCAAAGTCTCCGGCAGCACTCAGCAGGAATTCAGTACTCATAAGGATGGCGAGGCTGCTGAGACTGAACGTCATAAGTTCGAACCGGAGGAGGCAGTCATCGGATTGGAAGAAGCTGGCAATCTGCTGGCAGATGCCGGTTTGGAGCTTGAAAAGGAAGAGAAGCACAGGGGCCGGGTCTCCGTTGCGGTCTCGGGAAGTCTTTCCAATACCCTAAGGCAGAATCAGCCGGTTGCTGGGACAGGGCAGGTGGTAGAATTGAAAAACGCAATAAAGCGCTTCGAACTGCCGGAAAAAGGAAAGGAAGAACCGATTTCGTATTCGCATTTCCCTATGCCGCTGGAATTTGCAGTAACGGTCAAATGGGATGTGCTGGACTGGCTTTCACTGGTGGGAGGCGTGCAGTACAGTCTGCTGACGAGCAATTGCGGGCTGCCGAACAGGCGTTTCGCGCAGCAGAATGTCAGCTATCTGGGGCTGCCGGTAGCAGTGAATCTGGTTGGCAGGACCTCATTCGGGCTATCCTACTACCTTTCCGGCGGGGCGCTGGTCGAGAAATGCATATATGCCCACCGAGGGACGGAGAGGCTCAGGGAAAATGGCTTGCAGTATGCGCTGACGGCAGGGGCGGGTCTGCAGTATGACTTTACGAGGGTACTGGGAATCTTTCTGGAGCCGCAACTCGATTACTACCTGAGCAAGTCGGAATTCGAGACAAGAAGGTCGTCGGGACCGCTGAGTTTCGGAATGAGTATGGGTTTGAGATTCAATTTATAAGTATGAAACGATTATTAGGCATATTGTTGCTTGCTTTGCCGCTGTTTGCTGGTTCGTGCAGCGCTGAAATGATTATGGACAGCAAAGATTATGTGACTGACTGGGCTCCGGTTACCTTGTGCATGCTGGTCTGCGACGAGGACGGAAACGGGCTTGTCACACCGGAACTTGAAGGCGTTTCCATCAGTTTCAATGGGAAAATTTATAATGTGCGCACCAAGGCTGATCTGGAAGGAGAAAGGGTGCCAATGTTTATGGCTCCGCAGTTTTACGGACTGTACATCGCAGAATATCAGGCCCTTGATCGGTTCGGAAACCTTCATCGGCACGCTCTTATGTTCGGTGAGATTGACGGGGCTGCGGATATGGACGAAGACCTTGTGCTGACCTGGTCTGACGGAAGCACAAATACCATACACTACCATTGTTCGGAACATACAGGCGGGCTGTATCCAAACTGTACGAGATACTGGCTGCTTAACGGAGTCAAAGTTGACAATCCTATCACGATAGTCAAACATACCGCTTCTCAGGGCGGGGAACGTCAGGAAAGTGAAACCTTGTAAGATATATTGATTATGAAGAAGTTAACAACATTTGCAGCGATTGCTGGCCTGGCATTCTGCCTTGCTTCCTGCAGCAAAGATTTTAATTCAGGCTTTGAATCCATGGTAGGCGGCGACGTGTGTCCGCCGGAAAATCAGTCCGGAGACAAATTCGAGGAATTTGCAGACAATGAGTTTGTTTCAGCAGCCGAAAATCCAGTTTCCACCTTCAGTGTAGATGCCGACGGGGCTGCCTATGCCATTGTGCGCAATTATATCAATGCCGGATTCAATGTGCCGAAGAATGCCGTCAGGATTGAAGAACTTCTCAATTACTTCACCTTCGACTATGCCGATCCGACTGAAGGAGAGGCGCTTGCTATCAATGCCGAAGTGGGCGTATGTCCTTGGGCCCCGAATCATAAGCTTGTGCGTCTAGGGCTCAAAGGCAAGCCGCTTGCAAAGGATGAGTTGCCACTTTCCAATTATGTGTTTCTGGTGGATGTTTCCGGTTCGATGGATAATCCGAGCAAACTTCCTCTGCTCAAAAAAGGTCTGATAGAGCTGGCTTCGCATCTGGAGCCTGAAGACAGGATCTCCATCATCACCTATTCCGGCAATGTTAAGAAGTTGCTTGAGTCAACCCCGGCCAAGGAGAATGACAAGATTGTGAAGGCGATTGACAAGCTGTCGGCCAGTGGATTCACAAACGGAGGAGACGCCATCAACATGGCCTACAACGAGGCCCTCGCCAACTTCATTCCTGGCGGTAACAACCGTATCATCCTGGGAACCGATGGTGACTTCAACGTAGGTAAGGTGTCAACGGAGGATCTTCTTGAACTTGTTTCTGCAAATGCCGACAAAGGCATATATCTGACAGCATTGGGATTCGGTATGGGCAATCTCAACGATTCTATGATGGAACAGATTTCCAACCGCGGAAACGGAACGTATTTCTTCATTGACAGCGAAGAGGAGATGATAAAGGTGCTCTGCAACGAAAAGAACAAATTCGTCTCCACCGTGAACGACTGCAAGATCCAGCTGCGCTTCGATCCGGAAAAGGTTGACAGTTATAGACTTATCGGTTATGAA
>SFJA01000125.1 GCA_004556005.1 Bacteroidales bacterium
ATACGTGTTCTGCGAGGACGGAACAACCTCTTACCAGCCTACCCCGAAGGTCGAGGTGGCTGATACTGTAGGTGCGGGCGATTCATTCACCGGAGCATTTGTCGCGAGCATACTCAAAGGTGACGGCGTGGAAGCCGCTCACAAGAAGGCGGTGACCATTTCTGCATTTGTATGCACCCAGAACGGCGCGATGCCTATCGTGCCGCCGGAGATGCTGGGATAGAAATGCGTACCGGTGCCCCCGTTGCCGGATAAACCACTATCGGGAGTTTCCGCCATTCTCAATTCCGATGGCCGGAAGCTCCCGATAGGAAGAAATTATCTGGAAAATGTCAGTCGTCTATTTCGGCAAGTTTGAACTTCTTGTTGTACTTGAGCTCAAGGCCGTTTGAAAGTTCGACTTCGTAGCCCTGCCTGTATCTTTCGATTTTCCTGAATCTGGCGTCCGGCCATCTTGAGGCTACGTTTTCGCGTATCTTCTGAGGAACGAACCTGTCGTCGATTGGGGCGCTCTTGCGACTGATCTCTTTCCACTCTCCCTTGCTGTTGAATTCGACTTTAAGTCCGTCGGCAAAGTGCAGGTCGTAGGTCGTGTCCAGCAGGTCGCTGTCCCGGGTTACGAACGAAATGGCGGCAGAAGGGAATTCGGCCTGGACAAATGCTTTTGCGGCTGCGGGAAGCTGCTCGTAATCAATAGGCTTGTCATCGGCGTATGAGGTGTATGCGAATAGTGCCAATGACAGAAACAATGTTGCTATCTTTTTCATATCTATTTGAAAATTAAATATTTGGCACCTTTATTATTGCAAATTTTGGACCTGTGAGGCTGTGCGTTTTTCATAGTATTTGTTTATATTTGCACGAATTGTTTTCGGTCTTGGTAGAGACTTTGTCGTACGCCTGGCTCAAGTCCATACTTTTATAGCTTGTTCCTTTCAAGTTCGTCGAGGGCAACGTTCAATTGCTGAAAAGCCGGTTTTTAATAATCTTGATGTATCTTTAGGGATTATTATGGAACTGAGTATTATGGAACTGAGAATTATGGAACGGAAACTGTCAACTGCCTTATATGCCATTGGATTATCCCTGCTGCTGTTCATTTTGGCATCCTGCAGCAGGGATGGCTTTGTCCCACGCGATGGAGACCTGCTGTTCTGCCTCGGAGACGACAGCCCCATGAGCGAAGCCATAACGACTTCCACATCATCGGATTCGGGTGTCCGGTATGACCACGTAGCGCTTTTTGCTACTATCGACGGAATCCCTTCGGTAATCGAAGCTACCTCCAAGTCCGGAGTGAGAGTGATAGATTGGGAAGAATTCCTCTCCGAAGCCCGGCCTGTCGGAGGCAAGCCGGGAATCGATGTGATGAGAATCGGTGAAGACATTGACATCGAAGCCGCCATAGGGCGTGCGCTCGCTTTCCGAGGACAGGGCTACGACTGGTATTACCTGCCGTCCAATGGCCTGATGTACTGTTCGGAACTCATCTACGAAAGTTTCCTGCGCAGGGACGGATCGCATCTTTTTACGGCAATCCCTATGAGTTTCAGGGACAAGGACGGAAATATGCCCTCGTTCTGGGTAGAATTGTTCAAGGGTCTGGGAATGGATGTCCCGGAAGGAGAACCGGGCACCAATCCCAACGATATGTCGAAGGACCCGGTCTTGAGACTGGTGCACAGATATTTCGATTAGCCCGAAGCGCCAGGCTGCTGTTGAGACAATCCAAGCGTCGTTGAGCGCCTAGTTATTCTTGAGCCATTCTAGGCGTCGACGGTCTGGAAGATGTTTAACCTTGAAGTCAGAAAAAACTGCCTTGAAGCCCTGGCCGTCCGGACAAGCCGCCACGGGACCGACTTGCAGAGGACAGTTATCCTGCATCCATAAGGTACGCATCATTATGTATTCCTTGTCATCGAAACTGTAGAAAAGTTCGATGGCATCAAGCCGGCGGACTGCCTTCAGCCAAATAAAAGGGATAGCCTTTTCGAGCTGGATCACGCTCCAGTCGGAGGTTTGATGCGTGACCACCGCAGAGATGTTGAACTTGCCATCGACAAATTCGATACCGAATTTGACATAATTCTCATGGTCCTGGCGTATCATCATTCCCGCCTGGTCGAAACGTTCTTTGTAGTCGCCGCTAACCTTGATTTTTGCCTCGAATTCACCTCCGTACGTAGCATAGAGGAATGGTCCGTCATCGACGGTGAATCCATAGTGGGAAATACGCCAGTAATCGCATTGTGCAGGTACTTCCATTTCTAGAACACCGCCCTTGATCCTGTATTCTTCCGGCTCGTTGAACCATTGCATCTTCTCAAGAGTCTGAGCCTGAACCTGAGCCGACACACCGAACGATGCCAGTAATGCAGCCAGAATGAACTTGATTTTCATATAACAGCAATCCAATTTGTTTTGTTTTGTTGTGCAGCGCTGTACTGTGTTGTGCAGTGTTGTGTTGTGTTGTGCACTACTCTGCCGGCTGCCATTTGCAGCGTACAGGTGATACTATGGCTCCGTCCTTCTTGAGCTGGGCGAATGCCTTGTCCACTTCCTTGCGGTCAATTCCTGAGAGGGTTGCCACTTCTCCGGCAGACACAGGCTTGCCTGCGCTGCGCATTGTCTCCAGTACTTTAGCTGTTGTTTCCATTTGGGATGT
>SFJA01000044.1 GCA_004556005.1 Bacteroidales bacterium
TTGTGTGGCAGTTCGGCCGCCTTCCCGCAAATCATCGCGCGAGAGAATGTGCCCTGGAGTGCTGTCTGGAGGGGTTCGCGGTGCTCGATGGACACAAATTGATGCCATCGCGCGAGCGGATGTGCCCTGTAGGCCCGTAGAAAGGCGATTGCCTTGTCAGATGAATTGCAGGAACATGAGGAACGTGAGCAGAGTGTGCAAAGTGAGGAACGTGTGCAAAGTGACGACCATGAAGACCATGTGGAACGTGTGCAACCGCCCCTTCTGCCCCAGAGTACAAGGGTACAGGAGTGTAGGGCCGATTATGACCTCAAAGCCAATTCAAAGCCAATTTGGCTTTTCAGACATCCAGATCGAGCCCGGAATATTTGACGGACTTGACTCTGGTGCCGTTGCTGTACTGATCCACGTAAGCTTCTGATTTGCTGAGCTGGATTGCGGCACCGTGTCGTATGTTCTGTCTGTATTCGCCCAGTTCGATTACCCCGTTTGCGTAGGTGTATATGCCGAATCCGTCTCTCTGGCCTTCAGACCAGCAGCCTTTGTATCTGTCTCCGTTCTTGTAGAAATACTCGCCGAATCCGTGTAGCTGGCCATTTACGAAATTACCGACATACTTGTCTCCCGAAGCCCAGGTATAACAGCCCTGGCCATGCAATTTCCCGTCAACGAAATTTCCTTCCTTGACATCTCCGTTGGAAAAGACGAGGCGTCCCTTCCCATTGTAAAGACCCTGCCGTACCTCGCCCTCATAATAACCGCCATTAAAATTGATTCTCTTATGGGAGGAACCGTTATCGGCGGCGTTGAATAACCTTACCGCCTGCTCAAGGGTCATATCATAACCAAGCCATGAGTGGAATCTGTTCCAGAATTCCTCCTCGACTTCCGTAATCTGTCCGTCCGCGCAGATGACGGCTCCGGCAAAGGCGCATAATTGACGCGTCTGCTCGTCTGACATATTGGAAGCAATGCTAAGCGCATCATCTGCACTGAACTGCTCTGACAGTTTTAAAAGGTCCAGAATCTGCGCATCGTCAGTAATGCCGAAATGTTTAAAGCCTTCGATGATAACGCCAAATTCTACATCGGAGGAGTCGTCGTCAAGATCGGCGATATCTCTCACTATCTTTAGAACGGCTGCAAGTTGTAAAGTGCTGAATTCCATAATATGGGACTGATTATAAATAGGGTTATCCACAAACACCGATGTCCGGTCAAAACAACGATATAACACATTGCAAGTTTCTGAATATAAACCGGACACTCTTGATTTACAAATATAAGAAAAGAATCACAAAAACATATCCTCCTCTATTTCACCGCATTGCGGTACTGCCTAGGGGACATTCCGGTGATACGCTTGAAGTATTTGCCGAAGAGGGCGGTGGAGAGGAAATTCATCTTGACGCTTATCTGTTCGATAGACAGGCCGGTGGAGTTGAGCAGGGCCTTGCTCTCGGTAATGGCGTATTCGTCAATCCAGTCGAGGGCGGGGCGGCCGGTGGTGTCTTTGACGACCTGCGAGAGGTATTTCGGGCTGATGCAGAGTTTGTCCGCATACCAGCTGACGCTTCGCTCGGTCCGGTAGTTTTCGCGTACCAGTTTCAGAAACGATTCGACAATCGCTTCCTTGTGACTCAATTCCTTATCACTTTTGCTGTCGCGGCCAAGGGCAAATCCGCAGAATAAGGTGAGTGTCAGGTATTTGACGGCCTCGAGCCTATACGGGTTGCTGTCCATAGCCAGGATGCGCCTCAGCAGGGAGTGGAAGCGCAGCAGGGTCTCACGCTCGCCGGCAATGCTAAAAACAGGATTTTCACGAACCACCGCCCGAAGCTGCAGGGACACGTTCGCGTCGGAGAGGATGCGGTCGGAGAATTCGTTCGAAATGGCTATGACATTGAAGCGGGAGTCGTGCGAGCGGGACTGCTGCTGTACAACCATACCTTCCATGAGTATGACCATTGCCGGAGCCGAGGCTTTGCAGGGGTGCATGTTGATCATCATTTCAAGGCTGCCCCTCAGCAGGAAGATTGCAGTGGTGTTGTCGGCGATGTAAGGAGATGTGTCGCCGGTCCAGAATTCGCCTTCGCTGAGCAGTATGACGTCGTTGCCTATGCGTTCCGTACTCGCCGAGTCGAAACAACTGCGTTTCTTCAATAGTCCTGACATGGCACAAAAGTAATATTATTATACCAAAATTCCTCTTTTGGGGCAGATTTGATGACATTTGGTATCAAAAAAGGGAAAAATAGTCCTCTTTATGATAATATTAGAAATTAATTTTGCGGCGAAATAAAATGATATGATTTTACCTGAAACAAAAACGCTTGCCCATTTGTTCGAGGACTGTACCTCCAAGTACCCTGATCTGACAGTCAATACTATGGTCGGCTGGACCTCGGGGCAGACTTATCAGGAACTGAAGGAAAAGGTCGGGAGGCTTTCGATCCTTCTCGACTGCTACGGAGTTGGCTCAGGTGACAAGGTCGCCATCCTTTCCGCAGGACATCCCAACTGGATTGCAGCTTTTTTCAGCGCGACAGCATTCGGCAGGGTAGCGGTGCCGCTTCTGCCGGACTTCTCGCCGTCCGTAGTCGCCAACGTCCTCGCCCATTCGGAGGCTAAGGCACTGTTTGTCAGCGCAAAATGCTACGAAAAACTCAGCGCCGAGACCCTCGCGGCCCTGTCGCTGGTCATCGATATCGACACGCTCGAACCCATCGCCGGCAATAAGATGGTGAAAGAAGGGGCGAATTCTTCCGTGACCGGGGCTTCCGCCGCCACTGTTGAGGCAGCCGGAACTTCTGCAAAGGCCGAAGCTGCCGCCTCCGCTGCCGAAACCTCCGCCGCCGCTCCGGACGACCTTGCCGTTCTGATATATACTTCCGGCACAACGGGAAACGCCAAGGGCGTTATGCTCACGCATCGCAATTTCATGGCGACATTACGTACCTGCTATACTATTTTCGTCATCGGACCGGAGGACAGTATGCTTTCAGCCCTGCCTCTTGCCCACGCTTATGAACTTAGCCTCGGATTGCTGTACCCTTTTTCTGCAGGTACCTGCGTGTACTATCTCCCAAAAGCCCCGTCTCCTGCCGTTCTTACCCACGCGCTCAAGGTTGTGCGCCCTACGGCAATGCTCGTAGTGCCTCTCATCATCGAGAAGGTCTATCGCGGTGCGGTTCTTCCGCGCATCAGAAACAGCAAGGCTCTCAGCCTGCTTGACCGCATCTGCCACCCTCTGCTCTGCCGTCTGGTCGGCAAGGGAATGGTGCGTTCTTTCGGCGGCCGCATCAAGTTCGTCGGAATAGGGGGCGCAAAGCTCGACGTTACCGTGGAACAATTCCTTAAGACAGCCCGTTTCCCTTATGTCATAGGCTACGGTCTTACGGAATGCTGCCCTCTGCTTTCGATAGCATTCGGAAACCGCGTTCCAAAGGCGGGTTCCATCGGGCTTCCTGTTCACGGGGTCAGCATGCGTCTCGACAATGTCAATCCTGGAACTGGCGAAGGCGAGATTGTAGCCACCGGCGAGAACATAATGAAGGGCTATTACAAGGACCCTGAAAAGACAGCTTCCGTATTTACCGCGGACGGATGGTTCCGTACGGGAGATCTCGGCGCGGTTGACAAAAAGGGCAACTACTACATCAAGGGCCGCCTGGGCAATATGATAGTAGGACCTTCGGGAGAGAACATCTATCCGGAAGACATAGAAAAGGTAATTATGGAACTTCCTCAGGTTGAGGAATGCATCGTGCTTTCCCGTCAGGGACGTCTCGTCGCCCTTGTGAAGATGCATGAGGAAGCGATAGATATTGCACACAGAGACAACCCTTCAGTTATGGAGGAAGTCGAGAAATTGCGCGCTCAGATGCTTGGATACATCAATTCCCGCGTCAACGCAAGTTCGCGCCTGAGTACGCTTCAGTTTATGACCGAGCCTTTTGACAAGACGGCAACGCTCAAGATACGCCGTTTCGTCTATGCCTCGGATGCTCCGGCTATCTAAAACCTTTTATATCCCAATTTGACAGAATACCTTTATTTCTGTCGATAATCCTTGCTTTTACCGGCAAGGATTTTTAACTTGGCAAGGGTGTCTATTATGTCACCCTCATTGTTGGTTAGTACGATACTGATATGAACATTAGACAAATATTGCCTGCCGCCTGCGTAGTCCTCGGACTGTTTGCAGGTTTCCTTACACTCGGCGCCCAGTCCAAATCCGCAACCGTAGTCGGAACGGTGCTTAATGCAAGTGACGGAGAACCAATTGATTTTGCGACTGTCGTAATCAAGCCTCAGGGCTTGCATACAACGACTCTTGCCGATGGTTCCTACTCTGTACGCAATGTGTCCGCCGGCCACATTACGGTTGAGATACAGTTCTTCGGTATGAACACTTTCGATACGACCTTCGTTGCTTCTGCCGGCAAGACATACGATATCAGCGCCAGACTTCAGGAAGCGAACTTCCGCATTTCCGACGTGGTCGTAACCGCCAAAAAGAGCGAAGCCGGTTCCAGCACCGCCTCGCAGATCAACCGTCAGGCCCTCGACCACCTTCAGACGAGTTCGCTCAAGGACGCGATGACCCTTCTGCCGGGAGCCGCACTGACCAATCCGAATCTTTCCTCTGCGCAGACGCTTTCCATACGAAACAACACCGGAACCGCGATGAACAGTCTGGGTACTTCCGTCATTGTTGACGGTGCACCTATGTCCAACAACGCCAATATGCAGTTCCTCGCGCCGGCCCAGACCGGAAGCACCGCATCCGTCGGCGATATCTCCGACGCTTCGAGCGGTGTGGACATACGCTCCCTGAGCACCGACAATCTCGAATCCATAGAGGTTATCCGAGGAATTCCTTCCGTCCAGTACGGAGACCTGACCTCCGGTGCCGTGATTGTAAAGTCCCGCGCAGGCCGCTCTCCGCTTACCGTTCGCTTCAAGACCAATCCTAATATCTATCAGGCAAGCGCCACCAAGGGCTTCGGACTCGGGTCGAAGTGGGGTGACGTCAATGTCAGCGGAGACTATGCCTACAACCGTTCCGAACTCACCACGGCGTTTGAGTATTTCCAGCGCGCCTCCGCAAAGGCATTGTGGAGCGTCCGCCCGGGCGAGATCGTCAGTATGAACAACTCCGTTTCGGTATCCTACGGCGATGACCGCTCGGATCTCAATCCTGACTACCTCGCCGAAAAGACGCAGTACAGGAACCGCTCGCTGGGATTCCTGCTCAACAGCAATGGTACCGCTTCCATCAACGGCGAGTGGCTCAAGAGTATCAACTGGGCTGCAAGCCTGAACTATACGGACAAGGATTCGCACTACGAGAGTACCGCCACCAACGCGTTGAACCTTTACTCGACGTCTATGGTTGACGGGCAGGTCTATACCAATATCGCCGGCCAGAAGATATTCGACCCTGATGGAAACGAGATTACAAACGCTTCCGATACCGGTGTAAAGGGCACCGTGCTGCCGTATTCGTACTTCTATGCCTACGATATCCTCGGTGAGGAGTGGAACGGATTTGCCAAGATCAATGCCGAATTCTCCCACACTTGGGGCCCGGTAACCGACCGGCTGCTCGTCGGCGCCGACTTCAAAACGGACGGCAACCTCGGCCTGGGCGCGCAGTATGATGACGAATTCCCTCCTTTCCGCAATGCAGGCAATGCTGCTTCCGGTTATCGCCGCAGGCCATATTACAATATTCCTTTCGTGAACCAGATAGGTACCTATGCCGAGGACAGTTTCCGCTGGCATTTCGCCGGTCGCGACCTCAACCTGACGGCCGGACTGCGCTACCTTTGGGTCAACGGGCTTTCGGCTCTCGACCCGCGTATCAACGCCTCAATAGACATCTTCCCTTGGCTTACGCTCAGGGGCGGCTGGGGATATGCAAGCAAGGCGCCTACATCCATGTATCTCAATCCAAACTATGCATATCACGATGAAATCCTCTTCAACGGAATGTCAACCAATCTTCCGGAGTCGGAGCGTCTGCTTCTTGCGAGGACTCACGTTTACGATGCAGCCAATCCCGACCTGGAGATTGCGCGCAACCGCAAGGCGGAACTTGGACTGGACATTGTCATAGCGGGAAGGTATAAACTCTATCTGACTGCCTATAATGAAGTTATGAGAAACGGTTACAGCTTCTCCCGTCTGCCTCAGTCATTTATCTACTACCGCCATGACGTTTTCAAGGAGGTCGCCAAGGAGGAGGGAAGCATACCTCAGATAGCAAAGGAGTACGACACGGGTGCATTTTTCGAGGTCTATATGCCTGCAAACAGTTCAGTATCCGAGAACAGCGGTCTGGAGTATGAACTTGACCTGGGCCGTTTCGATGCCATAAGGACTTCCGTTTCCCTCAACGGTGCCTGGACAAAGGGCGAGTCATACGGCAATATATGCACTTACAATACTTCGCAGACCGGAAACCGCAAGGAACATAACATAGGAGTCTATGAGCCAGGCAGGGTTCACGGTTTTTATACTTCACAGGTGTCGACTCTCAGGCTTACCCACAACATACCTCAGATAGGTTTCGTCGTGACGCTTACCGGACAGGTACGCTGGTATAACAAGTCTTGGAAAGAGTACAACAACGTTTATACAGCCTCCGACGGCAAGCAGTACGATATCTTCACAAAGTACCTCTCTTATGCGGACGGACAGATGCACGACATAGAATTTACGGAGTCGCTCATCACGGATCCCGAGTTCAGCTATCTCTGCACTCCGGTATCATCCCAGCGCACGGTTGTGGAAAAGACTCCTGCCTTTGTCATCTTCAACCTTAATCTCACCAAGGAAATCGGAGATCTTGCCACTGCTTCATTCTATGTGAATAACGTATTCAATAATAGGCCTTTGTACAGGACCTCGGGTTCTGGTGTCAAGAGGGAACTGGGCATTCCTATCTTCTTCGGATTCGAGTTTAAAGTAAATATTCGTTAATATATTACCTTTATGAAAAAGTTTTCTTTGTTTGTAGCAGCTGCAGCAGTCGCATTCGGTTTTGCTGCCTGCCAGCCTAAGGGACCAAGCACATTCTCCCTTACCGTTACAGTTTCAGACCAGGGTGTGGAAAGCCCTGTCGGACTTCCCGATTCCTACACAGTGACCCTTACCAACACTTCTACGATGGCAAGCACCGAGCTTGAAACCGAGAACGGAGAGGTTGTTTTTGAAGGTCTTGTTGCAGGTGTATATGATGTAAATGCAAGCGCTACCCTCGTGGACGGCGGTTCTACATTCATCTTCTCCGGTTCAAGCAAGTCTGTTTCAGTACTTGCCGACGCTGAGGCTGCAGTATCAATCGCTTTTTCTAAGAGTTCTGCCCTCATCTTCAAAGAGATCTACTACTGCGGCGCTCCGGGAGACAGCTACTACTTCCGTGACCAGTTCTACGAGATCTACAACCAGAGCGATGCAACGGTTTACGCAGACGGTCTTTGTATTGCTGAGACTTTTTATGCAAATTGGGACTTCTCCCTCTTCTATGAGTGGGACATCGCCAACCCTTCCGACTATGTATTTGCTCAGACGATCTGGCAGATCAAGGGTTCAGGAACCGACTATCCTATCGCTCCGGGCGAGTCCATCGTAATTGCACAGTGGGCAGTTGACCACAGGCGCGAGGACCTCTCAAAGGGTATGTCTCAGGTTGACCTTTCCGGTGCAGAGTTCGAGGCTGTCCTTGAAGAGTCAACCACCTGGAACGGAATTGTCCTCACCGACAACGCTGCCATCAATATGGATAAGGCTGTAAACGCAACAGGTTACAACACTCCTCAGTGGCTTACTTCCGTAGGCGGAGCTGCTTATGTGATCTTCAACCCAAGTTCTCCGCTCAAGAACGACGAGTTTATTCTCGCTTCCAATGTCGAGAACACAGTTGCCGCACGTGAGATTGCCATTGCAGACATTCTCGATGCAGTACAGGCTGGCTCTGACGAGACCCGTGCCTCAACCCTCGGACTTCCTACGGTGCTTGATGCCGGCTTCCAGTATCTCGGTGCCAGCTACCTTGGAAAGAGCATCGCCCGCAAGAAGACCGGCGAAACCGAGGACGGCCGTCCTATCTTCCAGGATACCAACAACACTACCAACGACTTTGAGATTTTTGACACCCCTCAGGTTCGTCGCTACGACGTAGGCGTTCCTTCATGGAATAACTGGATCAAATAATTCCTGAAGATCAACAAACCTTACAACAGCTGATCCCGGTTCTGCAAGTTGCATCGGACAAATGGCCGGATAGACTTGTCGCTTGCGGAACACCAGTTGGCAATTACTAATTATTGGAAATGAAAAAAATCACCCTGATTCTTACAGCTCTATGTGCCGGTGCCATCTGCGCCGGCGCTCAGAGCATTGCAGACAATGAGTACAGACTCAGAAACAATTTCTGGTTCGGAACAGACAATGCATCGGCTCTCGCGGAACATTACCGGGGGATAAGGAACGACCTGTCGTTGTCATACGATTACGAAAACGGAGATTACCATCTGCAGCAGAATCCGGCTTCCCTCAACGACGTATCGCTGAGTACCAGTGGAGTAGGGAAGGTGGGAGGCTTTGTCCTCTGGGGTGGTTTTTCATTCCATAACAGATTTGAGCAGGGCGCAAGATACAACGTCCTCAACTACACTCCGGAAGAGGATATGCCGTTTTTCGTCGCCGACACCTTTGCAAGCGGATGGAACAAGCAGGCATATCTGATGTCCGTAAAGCTGGCTTCTCCCGTGCTTTGGAACAGGGTTTCCTTCGGAATCAAAGTCGACTACAATGCAAAGGTCGGAGCAAAGCAGAAGGACCCGAGATCCGAAACCTATGACAGGTATGTTGCCGTTTATCCATCGGCCACAATAGCCCTGGGGGCGCACACATTGGGTGTTTATGCCCTGTATGACAATCAGTTCGAGCGCACCGACCCTACCAATGCCAACCGCTTCCAGTTACAGAAGGTATTTATTTCCAACGGACTCGGTATGGGCCTTGTGGGAAAAGTCGGTGACAACGACGGCCTCGATACCTTTTTCTATAGAGGATACAATGTCGGTGGCGCACTTCAGTATGGGTTTGAAGCCGAACGTACACGCATCTATACAGAGTTGCGTTACAGCAACGGAATCAAGACCAGCACGCAGAAACCTTCGCTTCCCAAGCCTATGGGCAAGATTGTCCGCAATGTCGCCTCTTTCGACTTCAAGGGCAGCTTCGGCCGCAGTTTCAATCATCTTGTAAGCCTTGGAGCCACGATGGGCCTGACATCGGGAATAGAATATCTGCTTAAACTCAATACAACGGCATTTGAGCAGAATTGGGACATCATCACCGAAAACCCGATGAGTTCCTTCACCCGTGTGGACGCTCACGCCGGATACGAATACCAGAAAGCATTGTCGTCAGACCGCTATGACTGGTCAGCCGGCGTCGATGCTGACTTTACTATGAGAGACTACAGCTACCTTAGTCCGACCGCACTTTTTAACAGCACTGGTACGCTTCTGAGTGCCAAGGCTGCAAAGCAGTTCGTCAAGGGAGCCCATTCGTTCCTGGTGGGACTTAACGGAGGCTACAACCTCTCCTTCGGCTCCGAGTACCTGTACACCGGTCCGGATAAGACAGCGGCGCTTCAGAAAATGTATATCGATGACGCCATCCTCCTTGGAAGCAATTACTACAAGTTCGGGGCAAGGCTCGCTTATGCCTTGACTTCCGGTAACTTACACTATAACTTTGACCTCAGGGCAGCATATCTGAGAGCCCCTCAGCCACAACTCGGCAGGGTAACGGCTTCCCTGACAGCATCTCTTTTGTTTTAATGAAGAATTATCTGATTGTTCTGGCCACAGCCTGTCTCGCGACGTCAGCTATGGCCGGTCCGCGCAGCAACAGCTTTGCCATAGTCGTGGACCAGGAGAGTTACTCTCGTTGTACTCAGTCAATTGACGCATACTGCAAGTCCGTCCGGGAGGACGGGCTCGATGCGTTTGTAGCCTGCGCTGACTGGACCTGTCCCGAACAGGTCAAGGACTCGCTCAAGCTATGGCACTCCGAACGCTCGCTCGAAGGCGCCGTATTTGTCGGCGACATCCCCATTCCAATGATACGCAGGGCCCAATTCCTCACCTCCGCATTCAAGATGGATGAGAATTACGGCGAGTGGCGTGACAACTCTGTCCCGTCCGACCGCTTCTACGATGACTTCGATCTCGATTTCCAATTCATCTCCCGAGACAGCACCGAAACCCTCTTCTTTTATTACAATCTCACGGACAAAGGCTCACAAGTCATCGACTGCGACATATATACAGCCCGAATCAAGCCTTCTTCCGCCTGGGAGGACAAGTATGTGGAACTGGACAACTATTTCCGCAAGCTCGTAGCCATAAGGGAAGAAAAGGACAACAGGCTCGACCGCGTAACCTCCTTTACCGGCGAAGGCTCGTTCTCCAACAGTATGATAGCCTGGTTCGACGAGACCCACACACTTGGGGAGCAGTTGCCGGATATCTACAAAGACGCTGACGGCGCACGCTTCTATGTATTTCATCAGCAGCCTCTTATGAAGGATATGCTGCTACAGGCTGCCTGCGAGGATGACAGCGACTTCTATGTATTCCACTGCCATGGCACCCCTGACCGCCAGTGGATCGGCGGCTACCTCACCTCCACCGACTTCGAAGACCCGAACTTCGAACCCCAGTCCTATGACGAACTCTATGCCGCAGCCTACGAGGCCGAGACCGGCATCATCAAATACCGCGTACGCGAGCAGTACAGGCGAATGCTCCGCTACCGCACCTCGCCGGAGGACGCCGCCGCAAAGATAAGGCGCGACTACGGCTTTGACTCGACCTGGTTTGCAGGCGCCCTCGACCCGAAGGTCGAACAGCTAGACTCCACCCTCGAAACCCGCTGCGGAATTCTCCTCTCCGACGTGCAGCGTTATGACACCGACAGCCGCGTGGTGCTCTTCGATGCCTGCTACAACGGAGACTTCCGCGAGGACGACAACATCGCCACCCGCTACATCATGGGTCACGGCAAGACCGTCGTCGGCTTAGGAAACAGCGTCAACGTGCTGCAGGACAAGGTGTCCGAGCCTCTGCTCGGAATGCTTGCCGCCGGCTACAGCGTTGGACAGTGGCAGCAGCAGGTCAACATACTCGAGTCCCACATCATCGGCGACCCGACCTTCCGTTTCGCCCCTTCATACAACATGGAACTGCCTGAGCTTTCAAACAAGGATTGCGCTTACTGGCGCAATATACTCAGCGGCGACTATCCTGCTGACATCAAGGGACTTGCGCTCCAGAAACTTGTTCTTCTGAACGACCCTGACGCCATCACTCTGATACACGAAACTTATTGCGGAAGCGATTCATACTGCCTCAGGCTGCAGGCCATGCTCCTGAGCCTGCACTTCGACTCCCCGCTGGCGGTAGATGTACTCGTCCGCTCACTTGACGACCCTTACGAATTCATCCGCCGCAAGGCCGCACATTTCCTGTCTCTGCGCGGAGAACCTGCGACCATCCCGGCACTTGTCGAATGCTACTTCCGTGACTACAACGCCCACCGCGTTCAGTTCAACATCAGCAACGGAGCCTGCCAGTTTGAAGGAACGCTCTTCCGTCAATGCTTCGAGAAGGAATGGGAGAACCAGAAGTTCGTTGCAAATGATGAAACGTTTGCAAAAACCTGCCGCAAATGGCTCTCTTCGGCCGAGTCTATGAGCGAATACCTCAGCGAGGCCGTTCTTGACAACAGCAAGTCGGCACGCGGCCGCGCCAGAGTCATCACATCCCTGCGCAATATGCCGCTTGCATACCTTGCAGATGACCTGACAGCCATCGTGAAGGACCCTGCACAGGACCTTGCGTTGAGGATGCAGTGCGCCGACGTTCTCGGCTGGTACAACTACGCCTGGAACCGAGCATCCATTATCAGCAATCTGGAAGCCGCTCTTCCTCAGATAGATGAGCAGCAACTCTCCGCCGAAGTCCGCAAGAGCATCAAACGACTTAAAGCCTACACACGATGAAAAAGTACATTATCGTCATCATATCCGCACTTGCTCTCGCAATCCAGAGCCACGCGGCCAATACCTTTGCAATCTTTGCGGACGAGCAGACCTACCTACACTGTCAGTCCGCCCTTGGCCAGTACCGCGACGTCCTCATCTCCGAGGGCCTCGATGCGCGCATCTACCACGCCGACTGGCAATCACCTGACGAGGTGAAGGACATCATCCGCAAGCTCGCCTCGCACAAGCGCAACCCGCTCGAAGGCGCCGTATTTGTGGGCGACGTCCCTATCGTGATGGTCCGTGGCGGACAGCACCTCACCACCGCATTCAAGATGGATGAAGAGCGCTACCCGATGCAGGAGTCTTCCGTAGCATCCGACCGCTTCTATGATGACTTTGACCTTGATTTTGAGTTCATTGCCCGCGATACCGTTGACGCGACACGATATTTCTACAAACTCACCTCAAAGGGCAGCCAGACCCTCCGTCCCGAGATTTATACCGGACGCATCAGGGTCCCTGCATTTATGACAGCAAACGGCGCAGACCGCTACGCTCTCATCAGCAAGTACCTGCTCAAGGCCGTCGCCGCACACCGCGAAAGCAACGTCCTCGACAATATGCAGTTCTTCTACGGCAGCGGATACAACTCCGAAGACATGAACGTCCTCAGGGAAAAGGTATTTGCCAGCGAGGAAGAATTCCCCTATACCGTCGGTCGCGCTTCTTCCCGCCGCTTCCTGAATTTCCATCAGGAGGAGCAGATGAAATGGACGCTCTTCTCCGAGCTCCAGCGCCCGGAAACGGACTTCTTCCAGTTCTCCGAGCACGGCGGACCGGAGGTGCAGTATATCAGCGGATTCCCTGAGCGTCAGTCACTTGTGCGCCAGATAGAAGATTTGCAATATGCAGTCGCTACCGGAAAGAAAGGCCGCGCGGCGCTCGACTCAATCGCACTTCACATCGACCCTGCCTTCCTTTCAGACTCGGCAGTCAGCGTGCTCAGAGCCGCAGATTCGCTGCGCAACAGACACAAGGACATCTACCAGGAAGAGATTGCCGCAATATCCAGCAACCCTCGTGTAATCGTGCTGAACGCCTGCTACAACAACTCCTTCCACGACCCGGAGGGCTACATTGCCGGAGCGCACATCTTCTCCGACGGCCGCTGCATAGCAGTGCAGGGCAACACGGTAAACGTGCTTCAGGACAAATTCGAAAACAAGCTCGTCGGCCTGCTATCACTCGGAATCAGGGTGGGCCTGTGGCAGAAGGAATTCAGCTACCTCGAGTCTCACCTCGCCGGAGATCCGACCTTCCGCTTCACCCCGGCCCCTCAGGACGAAGCCCTCAGCGAACAGCTCTACCGTGACCTTGTCCATAAGCCGCTGGATATTAAGACCTGGAAGCGCTATCTCAAGAGCGAAAGTCCAATCCTTCGCTCCGCCGCCCTCGTTCACCTCGCCTATGCGGGAGTGACCGACCAGACCCTCAAAATGCTTCAAGACGACCCTTCTCCGATGGTAAGGATGCACGCCCTGTCCATCCTTCTGGACACTCCGCAGATCGAACAGGCCCTGCTCGCAGGTCTTGACGACCCATACGAGCTCATACTCCGCCACTCCGTGCGCGCCGCTTGCGACTATGCCGCACCGGGTGCCGACTCCTGCGTTTACAAGGCTGTTCAACACCTTGCTTCCTATCATACGGAACTTGTCAGGGTACAATTCTATGCTCAGTCCTACCGTCGAATCACCAATCCGGAAAGCGACCTTGCCGAGGAAGCTGCAACCGCCGCAAACCTCAGCCTGAAGCCGCGCAAGCGCATTTCAAGCATTCGCACGTTCAGGAACAACAACTACATACCGGCAATCGACGCACTTGTCGAAGTGCTCGCGGACAACAACGACGACCCTTCAGTCCGTCTCGTCTGCGCCGAAGCCCTCGGCTGGTATGACAGATCATATGCAAGACAAAGGATAATCAACGATCTCTCTGCGCTTGACACCAGGCTCTATCCCGAGGAACTCGTAGCGGAGATAGAAAAAACCATCAAACGCCTTGAACACAAATAAAATACTTGCCGTCGCGCTGCTCCTGCTGCTGCTTCAACCCCGGCAGCAGGGCGGGAGTTGAATCTGACGATGCTGCCGGCGCTGAACCCGAAGTTACCGCCGCGGCCGGGATCATTCCGGTTCGCAGGGCCGCCCGTATGGAAGTCGGGACCCTCCCGCTCTCCGTCGACAACTCCCTGCTCCCGTATTTTCCCCCGCTCATCAACCAGGTAGGCGGATCCTGCGCCCAGGCCTCCTACATTGGCTATATGTACACCTACGAAATGTGCCGCCTGATGGGCTGGACAGCTTCAGAATCGTCACAATACCGGTTCTCATACCTG
>SFJA01000126.1 GCA_004556005.1 Bacteroidales bacterium
TGCCGTGGGTATCGACCTTGAGAAGTTCTTCGATACGGTCAACCAGAGCTATCTGATAGAACTCCTGTCACATACGGTAAAGGATGGCAGGGTGATAAGTGTAAAAAGCAAGTATTCGACCAACAATTTTCAGAAAAATTAGATTCAGCAGATTTCGGAAAGCTGGTTCTGCATATTGTGATTGATAAAGCAGTGATGCGGCAGCGCGCTGCCGCATCACTGCTTGGCGCTTAAGGTCTATGGTTTAACATCTATCTTTCGTCCTGAAGTACTTGCTCGACAGTTGTCTCAAGGATATCAAGTTTTATCTGCCATTCCTGATATGAGTATGGACTGGTCGGACTGACTTGTCCACGGATTCCTCTCTCTTCCGCCTCCTGCTTTTTCATCTCATCATCCAGAAAGACACGATATGCGTCCTGAAACTCATTCAGAGCTGTACGAAGAGCTTCTTGATTCTTCTTTTTCATTTACCTGTCCTCCATATTTTTACTCAGAAAGCCTGAGCGGTTTTCCATACGGTACGACGATCCCACGAGCTTGACAACATCACAATGGAACAGAAGCCGATCTAGGAGAGCGGTAGCAAGTACTTCATCCTGAAGCACTTCCACCCACTCGGTAGGCGCTTTGTTCGTGGTTATGATGACAGATGCTTTTTCATGCAGGGCGTTTATCAGGTTAAAGAAAGCGACAGACTCTTCCTTTTTCATCGGCATAAGCATGATGTCATCTATAGCGATGAGATTACATTTGAGTATCCCACTATATGCACTCATTGCCGAGGATGTCATATCCTTCATTCTCAATATGTTTATGAGACCATCCATTGTCAGGAACTGCGCCTTGTAACCCCTGATTACAGCATCTCTGACGAGTCCGGCAGCCATAAAAGTCTTGCCGGTGCCGGCGGGGCCCATAAAGATGAGATTGTACATCTGGTCAAGCCAAACGAGCTCCCTCAGTTGTTTCAGCTGAGGCTTGGTGATACCAGCACTGTGATTGAAGTCGAAGCGGTCCAGATCGCAGTTGCGCGGCAACTTTGCCTGTCTCATTCTGCGCACGAGGTCGTTCTGTTGACGAGATGCGGTTTCTGCCTTGAGGATGTCCATAATGAAGTCCATGTATGAGGGCTTGTCTATCTGTGCCTTGTGGATTATATCTCCGCAGTTGTTCCTCAAGTTGCTCAGACGCAGAGCTTTAGCATATATTCGGATATCCTCGGTGCTGATTTTCATTGTCTCTTCCATTACTTGTCCTCCTCTCCATTTATAATGGCACCATAAGTGTCGATAGACCTTTTCTCTGGAGTGAGGTCTGCACTATGCGATGCGGCATCCGTCGCGACAGGCTTACTCTTCGGCTGATTCTCCATCCTGTCAGCCAATTGCAAAGCCATCTCTCGCATAACATTGGCATTGTATACCTTGGACTCCGCAAACATCTCCAGAAGAGTATGAGCCGTAGTCTTGTCATAATCGGTCAGTAGCGATGCCATTGATGTCACACTCTTGCGATAGTAACGCGGCCGATTGTCATGAAGCTCCTTCAGGAAGCGTGACAAAAGGCTGTCATCAGCCCATTCATTGAAGAATGTGTGCAGTACCTGCTCGGATTCCAGTATGTCACGGCTGCGACTGCTGGCATGTTCGTCCTTATTGATATATTTCCCTCGGAAAGGGCTTATCTTGTGCCTGGCTATCAGACCGAAGTCCTTAGGGTCATATATCTCCAACTCATTGCTGTCCACGTTCTTGATGACCAGTACCTTGGTGCCCTGGCCGGCATACGTCCCGAGTGGAAGACTATAAAAGTTGCTGTGATACAGCAAGGTGTTGTCCTTGCGGACAGAGTACTCCCGTGCTTCCATCTCCGGCTCCTCTATCTCTTCCACATAAAGCGCAAGCATAGGTTGCTCTTTCTTGAACTCTTCCGCAGGAATGAGTCTGGTGCTGCTGTTGACCTTCGCGTTCGCAGTCCTGGACAGCCAGCCGATGGCTTCGTCGTTGAGACTCTCTATGTTGATATATGTGCGTCCCGCAAGGAAGTTGTTCTTCACATACTTGACCACTGCTTCTGACTGGCCTTTGCTGGCCGGGTCATACGGCATGCAGAATACTGGTTCAAAGCCTGCTGCGTTGACATATCTGGCGAACTCTTCGGTCATCACATAGTCACCGAAGTTCTCGCTTACAAGCATCTTGCGGTCCTGGTCATAGATGACCTTTCGAGGCATCCCGCCAAAGTAGTTGAAGGCCAGATGATGGGCATAGACTGTTGTCTTTGCAGTGAATGGAGTGTTTTGTAGATATACAAACTTATACCTTGACCGTTGCAGTACCATTACCATAAAGTACACCTTCACTTGGCTGCCCTTTGATGTCCGCAGCACTTTCTCGCCGAAGTCCACCTGGGCTTTCTCGCCGTACTCGCAGTCAGGGACCTTGGACATCTGACGGCCGCATTCCTGCACCTTGGGAAGTTCCTCCCGTTCCCGCACCAGACGCACCGTATTATAAACGGTGCGCTCCGACACTTCCGGCAGCTCCGGGAAATGCTCCTTCAGACGATCATGGATCTGGGCGGCTGACAAGAAGGGGCAGTCCTGCAGTAACTGCTTGATG
>SFJA01000045.1 GCA_004556005.1 Bacteroidales bacterium
TTCTTGTAGCGTACGTTGAAATTCATACCGCCGTACCAGTCAGGGATTGCGTCTCCCATTTCATAGCGTGAAGCAATTGAGTAATCGGTAGTGAGGATGTCAGTTCCTTCAGCTGCACCGCCGAACTTTTTGGCCTCGGCCTCAGCCTTGGTAACCTTATGGTAGTAGAGCGGCATACCGGCCATCTTGTCACCCTTGGTGTATCCGGTATATGACTTGCCGTCATTATCGAAATATGTCTTTCCAGGGTTACCTGCAACTCCGCCGTACTTGTAGAGGTAGAGGTTGAAGTAATCCTTGCCTACGCCACGAAGGTACTCTGAACCTGATGATGAACCAGCACCGTGCATTGACCATCCGTCAGCCGATGCAGTCCAGCATCCGTCAAGTGCATCGGAACCGGTTCCTGCAGGCACCTTGGTCAGAATGGTGTTGAACGTTGTTCCGTTGGTAGAAATGAGAACATCCCAATCTTCCGTATGAACCGGCTGCCAAGCAAGTTCAATTTCGATACCGCGGCTGCGGATACCGGCTGTGTTCATTGGGAGAGTTGCCTGACCGGCAGCCAGATAAGAAGCTCTCTGGCCCCATACTGCATTGACAGTGTGCTTGTTGAAGAAGTCAAAAGCACCGGTAAGCTTGCTTCCGAAGAGAGAGAAGTCAAAACCTGCATCGGTAGTATGAACGTTTTCCCAAGTCAGAGCGTCGTTTACCCAGCCGCCCTTCTTGAGTGTCGTTGACTCAGGATGGGTGGTGGCACCGGATGTCCAGTTGCCTCCGCCGTAAGACCAGGTCTGGTAACCTGAGTACATACCGATACCGTTCTGGTTACCGATCACACCGTAGCTTGCACGGAGTTTCAGGTTGTCGAGCCAAGATCTGGTAGCTTCCATAAACTCCTCAGAAGAGATACGCCAGCCTGCTCCGACTGACCAGAATGTTCCCCAACGGTTCTCAGGTTTCTTGAACTTGGATGAACCGTCCCTACGGATGGATGCAGAAACATAGTACTTATCATCAAAGATGTAGTTTGCACGTCCGAAATATGACTCCATAGCGTACTTGTTGATATTACCGCCGGTAGTGCTTCCGAATGTGCCGTATGTCTGTGTTCCAAGGAAGTTGACATATCCCTCGAAGTCATCTATGAGAGAGTATGCCGAACCATAACGGATGAGGTCATAGTTGTACTGATGGAACTCGTGACCGAGCATCGCGTCAACGTGGTGCTTGCCTATGTTCTTGTTGTAAGAAAGAAGCTGCTGGGTGTTGAAGGTAGAGAACTCTTCCTTGCTCTTCCAGATTGCAGATCCGATGGAACCTACAAAGGCCTTTGCACTTTCCGTGTTATAGAAACGTGTACGGGTTCCGAAAGACTTGTTGTAGGTAAGGTTAACCTCAAAGGTAAAGTCCTTGAGGAAGTTGGCTCTTGCGTAGCCGCTCATCGTCATATCGTTGTATTTCTGGGTATCGTGAGCCTGCTCGAACATCTTGACCAGGTTGTAAGATGTAAGTCCAGCTACAGGGCCTACAGGTGACTCCCAGGATTTGCCATTGAGCGCCGATCCTCCGATAGGGTTGGTAACCATCTTCTCACCGGCATCGTTGTAAACATAGGAATAGCCGTTCTGAGGGTCACGTGCATAGAACTGACGGAGAGGAGAACTGTTGTTTACCCAGTAGAATGCATTCTGGGTAGCTGCACCAGGGTTACGACCCCAACGGGTAGCCTGGCTGTTCGTATTTCTCGAGGTGTAACCAAATTTTGCACCTGCCTTGAGCCAGCTGGTAACCTGGGCATTGACGTTAGCACGTGCAGTGTAACGGTCGAAGCTTGACCATGTAATGTAAGAAGGATCTGAAAGATACCCAAGTGAAAGATGATAATCGATCTTGTCGGAAGCACCCGAAGCAGTAACGTTGTACTCCTGACGGAATCTGTTTTCAATGAGTGCCTCTTCTGCAGTATTGCCAGAATAGAGAAGCTTGGCGTTAGGATTGAGCTTGCCGTCGGTACCTACGAGGTATGCTCCACCAAGAGTCGCGGACTCGTTGCTCGTACCAGCACTGGTTTTGGTAAAGGTCATGCCAGGAACATCGTAAGCAAGATAGTTCTTGATACCGTTCATCTGGTAGTTGCCCTTATCATCCATTACGTTGTTGAAGAGGTGCTGGGAAGCGAACAGTGCAGATTCTGCAGCATTGCCCTTGAGATCAGGCTGCTTGTTGTCATATCCATAGTAAACGCTATTGTAGATGGACTCCCAGTACATCTCATAGAGTTCGCCAGGGTTGTCTGCACCGACCTTGTCAAGATAGCCGTTTCCACCGATGGTGTTGATACCCCACTTGCCTTCGAAACTTACCTTGGTCTTGCCTTCCTTACCGGTCTTGGTGGTGATGAGGATGACACCGTTGGCACCACGTGAACCGTAAAGTGCGGTTGAAGCAGCATCCTTGAGAACAACTATGCTCTCGATATCCTTGTTGCTGATAGAAGAAAGCACGTTGGTTCCCTCAAGAGCAGGAACACCGTCGATAATGATGAGTGCATTTGAGTTGTTGGCACTTGCAGTACCGATACCACGGATACGGATACCCATATCCACACCCGGCTGACCATCAACAGAAGAAACCTGAAGACCTGCAACCTGACCTTCGAGAGTTCTGGACAGGGAACCCTGTGCCTGCACTGCGATGTTTGCGCCATCAACCTGTGAGAGCGAACCGGTGAGGTCCTTCCTTCTTGCCGTACCGTAACCGATAACCACTACGTCATCAAGGAATTCGCTATCCTCTTCGAGGACAACGTTGATGACAGACTTTCCTTCAACGGCTACCTTCTTGGTGGCGTAGCCGAGGCAGGAGAATTCCAGAACGGCCTTTGAACTTACGCCGGTAAGCTTGTAGGAGCCGTCGAGATCAGAGATTGCACCAGTCTTTGTGCCTGAAATGATAACATTGGCACCAGGGATACCCTCACCCTTGGTATCGACAATCTTACCACTGACTGTTGACTGTGCAAATGCTGGCATTGCCGCTGCGAGCACTGCCAACAAGCCGATTAAAAATCGTTTTGCCATAAGCAATCAATAATTAAGTTTATAATAAGGTTGGTATTAGTTTTTCAATTTGTTTACTTGTCAAAAATAATAAACAATTTTTAACAATCATCTAAAGAATTCATAAGATATCTCAAAAAAGGACATCAAAAAACACAAACAAAAACTATTTCGCCGTTATCTCCACGATATAGTCCGTGCTGCAATCATACGACTCGGGGAGAACTACGGTAAGCTCCGACTTGGTGCGTTTGAAGTTGAGCTCGGTGCCATCGGCAAAAGACCTGACAGACTTTACCTTCAGGGACAGCGGAAGGACGATTGATCCGGATTCCGGTTTTTCCAAAACGTGCAGGAAAATCTTGTTGTCCTTTTCAGTAACCACACCCCAAGGCTGCGGTTTGAGAAGCGTACTGCGCGTTCCGTATATTGTTTCGCCGTTAACGGAGAGCCATTCACCTATCTGGGCGAGCCTTTCGAGGGACAAAGCAGGGATGCGGCCATCAGGCTGAGGACCTACATTGAGAAGAAGGTTTGCATTGCGGCCGGCCGTACGGACCAGAAGTCTGATAAGTTCCTGGTCAGTCTTGTATGTGTGATCATTGATGTCAAAGCCCCAGGATTTGTTTATGGTCTGGCAGGTTTCGAGAGGGAGTGCAGTGCTTACAACATCTGTTCTGCTGTAACCTGCAGTATTTTCACCTGGTACGTCGCGTTCAAAAAGCTGTATGTCCTCACCAGGGATGGTACGGCGGTGGTGGTTGTTACCTACGAGACAACCCGGCTGCAAACTGTGTATCAACTCATAAATACGGCCATAGCCCCAATCGAAATCGATATCGGGATAGGAACCGTCAGCTTTCTTCTTGATGTGATCCCAGTCTCCATCGAACCAGATGCAACCGACCGGACCGTAATTGGTAAGAAGTTCCGTAATCTGATTGCACATAAAATCAAGGTATGAAGCATAGTTGGCCTTTGACTCATCTCTGCCGGAATGGTGGCCGGAATTGCCGATCGGATAGTCTTCCCTGCACCAATCGAGCAAAGAATAATAGAAATTGATAGTGATGCCCTGCTTGTGGCACTCATCAGCAAGTTCCTTGATAATGTCACGGCCGAAAGGGGTTGCATCTACGATGTTGTAGTCTGACCAGCGGCTCTTGAACATCGAGAATCCGTCGTGATGACGTGTCGTTATGGTGATATAGCGCGCACCGGCGGCCTTGAATGCGCTCACCCATTCGGCAGCATCGAAATTGCCGGGATAGAATCCGCCGGGAAGGATGCTGTAGTCCGAAAAACGTATCTTGTCAGTATTCATCACCCATTCTCCACGCCCTAACATACTGTAGACGCCCCAATGGATAAAGATGCCGAATTTGTCATCACTGAAACGCTGGCGCGATTCGAGGACTTCGGGAGTAGGGACATAGCCCTGGATGCCTTCAACAATCTCAGGAGAGGATGACGGAGCCGCCATAGAAAGAAGCGACGCGATAAGCAGATTAGTTAGCATATTCTGTTTCTGTTAGTGTTATGATTTACAAATATAATAAAAATAATTTGTACCTTTGGGATATGAACATAAAAACTACCCTTCTCGCGGCTTTGGTATGCATTTCTGCCAGCGCCGCCGGCCAGAGGCCACATATCAGTTACGTTGACCCATTTATCGGAACTGACGGGATGGGACACACCTTCCCGGGAGCCTGCGTTCCGTTCGGAGGAGTGCAGTTGAGCCCCGATACCGATACCATTCCGCACAACGTGGCCGGCAAGTACCAGCCAAGAACCTACGAGTATTGCGCCGGCTACAAGCATTCGGACAATACCATAGTCGGATTTAGCCACACCCACTTCAGCGGCACGGGGCATTCAGACCTCGGAGATATCCTGCTGATGCCTGCAACTGGACCGGTCATCCTCAATCCCGGCACCGAAGACAATCCTGACAGCGGCTACCGTTCACGGTTCAGCCATGATGACGAGATTGCCGAGGCTGGACGTTACGAGGTCACCCTCAGCGATTACGGAATAAGGGCAAGGCTTACCGCGACTCCGAGGGTAGGAATCCACAATTACCGGTTCCCCTGGGGCGAGGACGGACACGTCGTACTGGACCTCAACCACGGAATATACAACTATGACGGCAAGACCCTCTGGGCTGAAGTCAGGGTAGAAAATGACACTCTATTAACAGGTTACCGCATCACTAACGGCTGGGCAAGGACCAACTACACTTATTTCGCAATCTCATTCTCCCAGCCTGTGGTCGAATACGGCTGGGAAGACCGTGCGCCGGTTCAATATAAGGGCGGCTGGAGCAAATTCCCGCAGTACCACAACTTCCCTGAAATGGCGGGACGCAAGGTAGCTGCGTGGTTCAAGTTCCATACGGCAGTCGATTCGGAGCTCACCGTAAAGGTGGCGCTTTCGGCCGTAAGCGCCGAGGGTGCACTCAAAAACCTCAGGGCAGAAGCTGCCGGAAAGAGTTTCGAGCAACTTCTTTCAGAGGCTCAGGATGCCTGGGAGAAGGAACTCTCGTGCATAGACATCTCCGGAACCGAGGACCAGAAGAAGATGTTCTACACCTCGCTCTACCACACGATGATCAATCCTTCCATTTATATGGATGTCGACGGCAGCTACCGCGGTCTCGACCACGGCATACACAAGGCGGAAGGATTCAACAACTACACGGTATTCTCCCTTTGGGACACATACAGGGCCGAGCATCCTTTCCTCACGCTGATGAAACCGGAACAGGAAAAGGATATGGTAGAGTCCATGATCGCCCACTACGAACAGAGCGTGCACGGGATGCTGCCTATCTGGAGCCATATGGCAAACGACAACTGGTGTATGACCGGATACCACGCAGTGTCAGTGCTCGCCGATGCAATCGTCAAAGGTCTTGACATCGACAAGGAAAAGGCTTTCGAGGCAATGGTTTCAACTTCGAACGTGGAGTGGTACCAGGGTCTGGGCGAATACATCAAGTACGGTTATGTCCCGGACGAGGCCTCCAAAACTTCCGCAAGCAACACTTTGGAGTATTCATACGATGACTGGACCATACACAATGCCGCATGGAATACCGGAAACAGGGAAGTGGCAAAGAAGTATCTCAAAAGGGCATTGTATTATCGGAACATCTATGACCCGTCAATAGGATTTGCAAGACCAAGGCATACGGACGGCAGTTTCAGGGAAAAATTTGACGTAAAGCAGACTGTAGGTCAGGGCTTCATCGAGGGCAACTCCCTCAACTTCTCATTCCACGCCCCTCACGACGTTTACGGAATGATGGAACTGCTCGGAGGCGAGAAACAGTTCGTCGCAAAGATGGACGAGTTGTTCGGTATGGATCTTCCCGAGATTTACTATGCCGACAATGAGGATGTTACCAAGGAATGCCTCATAGGAGGATATGTCCACGGAAACGAACCTAGCCATCACATTCCATATCTCTACGCCTGGACTGACCAGCCGTGGAAAACTCAGTACTGGGTTAGGGAAATAATGAACAAAATGTACGTGCCTGTAATGCACGGACTTGGAGGAAATGACGACTGCGGACAGATGAGCGCCTGGTACATTTTCACGGCTCTCGGATTCTATCCGGTATGTGCAGGTAGTGACGAATATGTACTCGGAGCTCCGTACATTCCTTATGCCATACTCAACCTTCCTAACGGAAACAAGCTGACCGTCAAGGCGATAGGCGTATCCGACGAAAACCGTTATGTAAAGAAGGTATTCCTCAACGGCAAGGAATACAGCAAGATGTACATAACTCACGCAGACTTGCTCGCAGGTGGAGTTCTTGAGTTCGAGATGGTTGCAAAGCCAAACAAGAAACGCGGACTTAAGGATGAGGACAAACCTTATTCGCTTACAAAAAAGGACGGACAGGTGCACCTCTATTAACACCAGGACAACATTCCGAATTGACAAACAACTCCGACCCAGATGAGAATCAAGCTTTCCGCAATAATACTCTTCCTGCTGCTGTCTTCACTGCACTCCGGTGCGGAGACCCTGTGCAGCTATGTCAACCCATTCGTCGGAACTGACGGATTCGGCAACTGCTACCCCGGAGCACAGATGCCTTTCGGCGGCATTCAGATAAGCCCTGACACGGATTTTGACGAATACGACGCTGCGGCGGGATACAAATATTCCCGGAAGACCCTGCTCGGGTTCAGCCTGACTCACCTTGCAGGCACCGGCATACCTGACCTCGGGGATTTCCTATTTATGCCGGGGACAGGAAAGTTCAGGCACGAAAGAGGCAGCGAAGAGAACCCGGACAGCGGATACCGCAGCA
The DNA here is from genome assembly GCA_004556005.1 of Bacteroidales bacterium. Lineage (GTDB taxonomy): Bacteria > Bacteroidota > Bacteroidia > Bacteroidales > UBA932 > Cryptobacteroides. The sequence continues at coordinate 7,396 of SFJA01000045.1, forward strand.
GATTTTCCCACGACAGGGAGAGCGCATCCCCTGGCTATTATAGCGTGGAACTGACTGATTATGGAGTGTTTGCCGAGATGACGGCAGGCAAACGGGCGGGAATCTTCCGTTTCACCTTCCCACAGAGCGACAGTTGCTGGGTGCTGATAGACCTTGACCACACACTGTACCAGAAATGCGTATGGTCAGACGTGCGAATTTCAGCAGACGGGCGTGAAATATGTGGATCAAAGACCGTAAAGGGTTGGAGTCCTGAGCGTTTCGTGTATTTTGTAGCACGGTTCGACAGAAAGATCGACGACTTTGTAATACTCCAGGACGGCAAGCCGGTCATATACAACACCAAGCGTTTCCGCAGCAACAGAGAAGCCTGGGGCGAAAAGTTGCAGATGGTCGTCAGATTCAGCAACCCGGGCACAATGGAAATACGCACTGCCATTTCCTCCGTCAGTACGGACGGTGCCAGAAAAAACCTTGAAGAACTTGAAGGGAAGATTTTTGATACGGTAAGAAAGGAAGCCGCACTCGCCTGGGAACAGGAATTGGGCAAGTACAGGCTTGTCAGCGAAGACAGAAAACTGAAGGAAACATTCTACACCAGCGTGTATCATACAGCCCTGCACCCTTTTGTATTCCAGGATGCAGACGGCAGGTTCAGAGGGCACGATAAGAATATAGAAACGGCCACAGGTTTTACAAACGTTACCGTTTTTTCCCTTTGGGATACATACAGGGCCTTCCACCCGCTGCTCAATCTGGTCAACAGGCCGCTTCAGGCAGACATTGCCAATTCCATGCTCGCGCATTACGACAAGAGTTCGGAAAAGATGCTTCCTATCTGGAGTTTCTATGGCGGCGAGACCTGGTGTATGATAGGATATCACGCCTGTTCTGTACTTGCCGATATGATGCTCAAGGGAGTTACGGGCTTTGACTATGACAGGGCCTTCGAAGCTATGGTGACGACTGCGACCAACCGCAACTATGACTGCATACCCGAGTACGAGACTCTCGGCTATGTACCGTTCGACAAGGAAAAGGAATCTGTTTCCAAGACACTTGAGTATGCCTATGACGACTGGTGCATCGCGCAGGTAGCCAAAATGCTCGGATATGACGGCAGCGTGGAGGGGAAAAAGGACTGGTACAGCGTATTCGAGGGCAGATGCCACAACTGGCAGAATCTATACGACCCTGAAACCAGGTATATGAGGGGTCGCAACTCCGCCGGGGAGTGGAGGACTCCGTTTGCACCAATCGCATACCAGGGGCCAAATTCGGTTCACGGTTGGGGCGATATAACTGAAGGATTCACAATGCAATACACCTGGACAGTCCCTCACGACTTCGACAAATACGTCGAACTTGCCGGAAGACAATTCCTCCTTAACCGGTTGGACAGCCTGTTCACCATCGAGATGGACGAGGACATTCCGGGTGCGCACGACATCTGGGGTCGCATTGGCGGTTACTGGCACGGAAATGAGCCTTGCCATCACGTGACATACCTTTACAATGTTCTCGGCAAGCCTTGGGAATGCCAGAAATGGGTAAGATACATAGCCGACAATTTCTACGGAAACAAGCCTGACGCTCTCAGCGGAAACGATGACTGCGGGCAGATGAGTGCCTGGTATCTGTTCAACTGTATGGGATTCTACCCGGTATGCCCGGGCAGCGACGAGTATTGGATAGGTTCTCCTTGCGTTCCCGAACTTGAAGTTCAGTTCAGCGGTGGCGGCAAGCTGCATATGACAGCGGAAGGCTGGAGCAAGGACGCCGTTTACGTCAAGGCAGTTTATCTTGACGGCAAGAAGCTTAGTGAACCTTTCATCAGATATCAGGACATCATTGACGGAGCCGAGCTTCGCTTCGTTATGAGCAGGAAACCGGCAAAGAACAATTTTAAAACCACAAAATAATGAGAAAAAGACTGATAAGCATCATTGCAGCAGCCATTATGGGGGTATGCTCACTTGCGGCGAACGAGAGCCGTACCGTAAAGACAAACAATGGGCTCAATGTCAAGGTGCAGGCTTGTACGGACGGCATTTTCCGCATACAGGTCAGCCCGAGAGACCAGTTCGCCGAGTCTCTGATGGAGCGTTACGGAATAGTCAAAACCGACTGGACCCCGGTTAATGCAAAGTTCAAGGAGACACGCAATACGCTGACCGTAACAACGGCCACCAATACCCTCGTTCTCAACAAGAAGGACGGAAGCATAAGCCTTACCGGCAACGACGGAAGGAAACTTGTACGCGAGCTCCGATTCGTCAAGTCGGGAGCGCCTCTCTGCTACTCTCTTGCCAAAGTCATCAACGACAAATTCTCAAGCCTCACGGTTGCAAGCAACGGAGGAATCATCGGTGATGACAACGGACAGTTCTCCGAAAAGGACAAAGCCGAGAGCGGAGATCCTGAAAAGAGCCACGTTCTTTCCATCGAAATGGCAAAGGGAGAGCGTTTCTACGGCGGTGGCAGTACGAGCCGTGACCATATCCAGCACAGGGGCGAATTGCTCAGGATGTGGACCACATACCAGCACACCGAGATTCCTATGCCGTTTATGGTAAGTTCACTCGGCTGGGGAATATATAACAATGACACAAGGAAGAATTATTTCGACATCGGATATACCGACAAGGAAAGGTTCAATATCTACAATACAAATGACGAGGCTGACTTCTACCTGTTTGCAGAGAAGGATATGCCCGGTGTACTCAATGACTACACGCTCACTACCGGAAGGTCATACCTGCTTCCAAAATGGGCTTACGGCCTCTGTTTCGGTCCTAATATGAGGGAAGACCAGTGGGACATCCTCAACGATGCCGTTCATTTCAGGCAGGCGGAAGTTCCTTGCGACCTGTTCTGGCTTGAGCCTCAGTGGATGGAGAAAAGATATGACTTCAGCACAGAAAAGAAATTCAACTCCGAGAAATTTGCCGTAGAACCATACTGGGAAATCGACAAATATCCTAAGAAACTCCACAACCGCCTGTTTATCGGGAAGTTGCGCAATATGGGATATCACCTCGGTCTTTGGCTTTGCGAGGAATATGACCTCAGCATAACCGAAGAAGACCTTATCGCTGAACGCGAGGGCAGAGCGCAGTCCGGACAGGAGCACTGGATGGACCACCTCACTACCTTTATGGACCTCGGCGTGGACGGATTCAAGATGGACCCGGCAAGAACAATCGACGAACATACTTTCCAGTCATATTACAACGGCCAGACAGACAAGGTTATGCACAATCTCAACCAGGTATTGCTGCCTAAGCAGATGGCTATGATGGGAAGAAAGTACAACGGCAAGCGCACATGGCACCACTACTGCGGAGGATGGAGCGGCACACAGCATTGGGGAGCTTCAACCAGCGGTGACAACGGTGGCGGAAAGACTGCACTATTTGACCAGATCAATCTGGGTATGAGCGGATTCCTCAATACTTCCTGTGACGTGATGAGCGTTCCGAAGGAGCAGGAAATGCAGAGTCTCCATTTCGGACTCTTCCTGCCTTGGTGCCAGATCAACAGCTGGTTCAGCATGATGCATCCGTTCTATTACAACGAGCACGAACAGGGAATGTATCGTGACTATGTGAAGATGCGTTACGAGCTCATCCCATACATCTACTCGATGGCAATAGAATCGACACTGAACGGAATGCCGATAGTCAGAAGCATGCCTCTGGTATTCCCTGATGACGAGAACGTTTACGATATGTGCTACCAGTATATGTTCGGAAACAGCTTCTGCCTCGGAATTTTCACAAACGAGATTTACCTTCCTGCAGGCAGCTGGATCGATGCATGGTCTGGTGAGAAATACCAGAGCAAGGGCGAGACATTTACGGTCGATATCCCGGAAAACCGTGCCGGACTTCTCTTCATCCGCGACGGTGCTATCATTCCTACTATGGAAGAAAAGCAGTACATCGGAGACAAGCCTCTCGACAACTACATCGTCAAGGTATATCCTCACGGAGAGTCAAGCTACACCCTGCTTGACTGCGATGCCGAAGACTACGAGTATGAGAACGGGGCCATTGCAAAGACACTGTTCGAGTGCAGGGAAGAAGCCGGAAAGGTATCCATCACCATCAACCCTACCGAAGGCAGTTTCAAGGATATGCCTCAGGTTCACGACTACCATATGGTTGTTTACAATCCTGCAAAACCTTCTTCAGTAAGCGTAAACGGAAAGATTATCGACAACTGGACATACACGGAAGGAAGCGTAAAGTTCAGCATCGAGGATCTCGGCGTCCAGGAAAAGGCAGAAATCGTGATTCTGTAATAATGGATTGAAGGACAATATGACATCAAACGGATTAATCAGTCTGTGTCTGGCGACGGCACTCACGCTCCAGGGCGTGGATGCCGTTTGCGCCGATACCGGCAACGGAAGCATCGACCGCAGGGCTGTAGTTTCCCGTCACGACATAAGCATCAGCTCCACACTCCCCCAAAGTCCCGGGCAGGTGGGAAATGGAAAATTTGCTTTCGGCTTGGACATCAGCGGATTGCAGTCTTTTGTGCCTTTCTCCACGCTCAGTGATTGGGGATGGCATTCCTTTCCTCTGCCAGAGGGTGTAAAAACAGAAGATTACAGGCCAGTCTATTTCGAGTCATACGGGAAGAATATCCCATACATCGACTTCAACCCGGAAACGGAGCAGGCCAGCATGTACCTCAAGGCTAATCCGCACAGGGTCAATCTGGGGCGCATAGGATTTGTATTTCTGCGCGAGGATGGAAGCGAAGCAGTGGAAGCGGACCTTAAAGACGCGCATCAATACACAGACCTCTGGACCGGAGAGGTCAGAAGTTCATTCAGCCTTGAAGGCAGTCAGGTCAAGGTTACCACCGTTTGCCACCCCGAGAAAGACCAGATATCAGTCCGGGTCGAGTCCGGGCTTTGCCGTGAAGGCAGACTGAAGATTGCCGTCCGCTTCCCCTATGCTGACAACAAATCATTCAACAAGTTCGTAGGGCTTTTCGGCAGCGGCGACGACAGGCACAGCAGCAGAATTGTATCGTGCGGCGGAAGCGGAGCAAGCCTGGAGCACGAGATGGATGATCTCAAATACCGGCTTTCGGTCAGGTGGAACACTGAAACCGTATTGGAGAGCAAGGGAAATCACGTATTCGAACTTGTTCCTGAGGATGCGGATATCTGGGAATGTTCGTTCCTTTTCAGCAAAGACAGCGACGAAAGACCGGAGGCATTCGGCACTACTGCAGAAAAAAGCCTTATTGATTGGGAACGGTTCTGGTTGAGCGGTGCCGCAGTTGACCTTTCGGAAAGCACAGACCCGAGATGGAAGGAGCTGGAACGCAGGATAGTGCTTTCGCAGTACCTGATGCGGCTCAACGAAAGCGGATTGTTTCCTCCTCAGGAATCCGGTCTTGTAAACAACGGATGGTACGGAAGATTCCATTTCGAGATGATATGGTGGCACGCTGCGCACTATTTCCTCTGGGGCAGGAACAGTTGCTGCGATCAGATGCTTCAGATTTACAGACAATTTCTTCCCGGAGCCCGCGAAAGGGCAGAGATGGAAGGCAGACGGGGCGCACGCTGGCCGAAATGCACAGCTGACTTTAACCGCGAATGGCCGTGCTCAGCACACGCATACCTGATATGGCAAGAGCCTCACCCTATCTACTTTGCTGAGCTCGAATACCGGCAATCCCCTACCAGAGAGACACTTGACAAATGGTCTGACATAGTGCTGGAAACAGCCGACTATATGGCTGATTATGTATTCTGGGACGGAAAGAGATATGTAATAGGACCACCGGTAACGCCAGTTTCCGAAAATACAGACCCGTTCAACACCCTCAACCCCGGATTTGAACTCTGCTATTTCCGTTATGCTCTCAAAACCGCAGTGGAATGGGCCGGACGATTGGGACTGCCTGCAGAAAGAAGTGCAGACTGGCGCAGGGTGCTGCGCAAACTTGCATCACCTCCGGTAGAAAACGGTTATTACATCACGGAAGAAAATATGACCGATATGTGGGGCAGCCACAATTACGAACATCCGGCAATTACTGGAATGTACGGCTGGCTTCCGGGAGACGGCGTCAATAAGAAAATATTCCGCAGAACGTTCTACAAGGTGCTGGATGACTGGAAGATGGACAAGATCTGGGGCTGGGACTTCCCTATGCTGGCTATGGCGGCGGCGCGTCTTGGAGACCCTGAAAAAGCCATAGACCTGCTCACCACTACCGAACACAAATTCGGTTTTGACGCTCACGGACTGGCAGACACCTGGCCATTCCCTTACTTCCCTGCAAACGGTGGCCTTCTGACAGCAGTCGCAATGATGTGCGAAGGCTGGGACGGATCATCCGGAAGCGCCCCAGGATTTCCGAAGGACGGAAGCTGGACAGTGAAATATGAAGGCTTTAACCGTATGCCTTGATGAAGAAGCTTATACATGTCATAATAGCGGCTATCCTGCCCGCAGCCTTACTGTCCGGAACAGACTGTGCTCGCGCGGCAAGCGGCGATGGCAGAGACAAAGACCGTCGGGACGCTCTGATGGAGGCATTTACAGATCCTCCGCAATCGGCGCGCCCCA